>NZ_CALEDC010000523.1 GCF_937949835.1 uncultured Campylobacter sp. | reverse complement strand
ATGGAGAAATTTAAAGCTCCGCCGGTGCGTATGATCGCCCCGGGCGCGGTCTTTCGCCGCGATATGGATCTAACCCACACGCCGATGTTTCATCAAGTAGAAGGTCTCGTAGTCGAGCAGGGAGACCGCGTGAGCTTCGCAAATTTAAAATACGTTTTAGAGGAATTTTTGCGCTATATGTTTGGAGACGTGAAAGTGCGCTTCCGCCCGAGCTTCTTTCCGTTTACGGAGCCTAGCACTGAGGTCGATATCAGCTGTATTTTCTGCCACGGCCACGGATGCCGCGTCTGTAAGCAGACGGGCTGGCTCGAGGTGCTAGGCAGCGGCGTGGTCGATCCCAACGTATTTAAGGCGGTGGGCTGGAAAAATGTCAGCGGATACGCATTCGGGCTCGGCGTGGAGAGATTTGCGATGCTGCTACATGGTATCCCCGATCTGCGCTCGCTATTTGAAGGCGATATTAGATTATTGGAGCAGTTTAAATGATAATAACGAGAAATTGGTTGCAGGAGTGGATCGACATAAGCGAAATTTCAAGCGAAAGGCTGCTTTCTACGCTAAATTCCATCGGTCTTGAGGTTGACGCTCACGATAAAATTTCACTTCCTAAAGGCGTCGTCGTAGGACTCGTAAAAAGCAAGCGTCGTCACGAGAATTCCGATCATCTAAATGTCTGCGAGGTTGATGTCGGTAAGCAGAGCTTGCAGATCGTCTGTGGCGCGAAAAATGTCGAGGCTGGGCAATATGTCGCGGTTAGCCTAATCGGTGCCGTGCTTCCTAGTGGACTTGAGATAAAGCCCGCCAAACTTCGCGGAGTGGAGAGCTTCGGCATGATCTGCTCGGCAACCGAGCTTGGGCTTGCCAAGACGAATGACGGCATTATGGTGCTTGATAGCAGCATCGGCGAGCTCGTGCTCGGCAAGGAGCTGCGCGAGTATGAAATTTTTAACGACGATCTTATCGAGATCGAGCTTACCGCTAATCGCGGCGACTGCCTTAGCATCTTAGGCATAGCGCGCGATCTGGGTGCAGCGCTTGATCTGCCGCTAAAGGAAAAGCACGAGTTTGAAGATGCCGACGGAGCGCCTGGTATCGGTAGAATTTTAAGCGTGCGTGCAAGCGATGAGGTAAGCGCTAAATTTGCTTTTCGAGCTTATGAGATCAAAGGCGAGCTGAAGTTAAATTTAAAGCAGACCTTGCGTCTTGCAAGCGTTGGTATTTTGCAAAGCTGCGCGGTGCAAAATTTCATCAACTACGCTACTCATTCTACCGGAGTATTGCTGCGCGCTTATGATTTTGAAAAGATCGCTTCCGCAGATGGCAAGGTAGCGCTTGACATAAAGCCTATGCCAAACGGCGAGTTCGGCGTTTATGCGGGCAAGAGATTGCTTAGTGTAGCAGGGATTTGCCAAGACGCGGAGCTAAAGGCGTGTTGCAGTAGCAAAGTGGTGCTATTAGAGGCAAACTACACCGCGCCACTAATTATCGCCAAAGCAGTAAACGAAAACAAAAGCCTAAAAGGTGACGAGCACGTGTATCGCTCAAGCAGAGGCAGCGAGCCAAAGCTTAGGCTGGGGCTAGATCTGTTATTTAGATTGCTACTTAAAAATAAAGCCGTTAGCCTATATGCGGGCACGCAAAAGATTTCAAACGCTTTGGAGCCGCTTATTGTGGGCTTTAGCGAAAAAGAGATAAACTCAATGATCGGTGCGCAAATTCCGCGCGATAAGATCGTAAAAATTTTAAAAAGGCTGGGCTTTGATGTAGGCGTCGAAGCCGATCTAATCACCGCCAAGGTGCCGCCCTTCCGCCACGATATCGTAAATTCTCACGACGTGTGCGAGGAGATCGTGCGTATCGTGGGCATCGACAATATCGCCGCCGCACCGCTAAGCTTCTACGAAAAAAACCGCCTAAACGATACCTACGTAAGCTTATGTAATGGGCGCAAGCTTCGTAGCAAGGCGGCAGCAGTTGGATTTTTCGAGTGCGTGCATTATGTATTTGACGACGGTAAGGCGCTAGAAAGTTTAGGCTTTGCGCCGTGCAAGGTTAAAATTTTAAATCCGATCAACGGCGAGCTGGACGCGCTAAGACCGACGCTGATTAATCATCTGCTGGAATCTGCTGAGCGAAATTTAAAGAATTCCCGCAGAAGCGTTAAGCTTTTTGAGTTAGGAGAGGTGTTTGATGCGGACGGCTCGCAGTGCCTAAGGCTGGGCTTTATAGCTAGCGGACTAAAAGCCGAGCCCTCTATCGCGGCCGGCGCAAAACCCGAAGCGGTCGATTTTTTGTATTTTGCAAATTTAATCCAAAGCGTCATCGGTAAATTTAAGGTCAGGCTGCCCAGCGAAAATTTGAAATTTTTAAGCGAATTCGAGCAAGCTCAGATCGAGCAGGGCGGGCAGATAGTGGGCTTTATCGGGCGCGTGGATTACGCCGTAGAAGCAGGGCGTGATCTGGATAAAAGCTATCTGTGCGAGATCGATTTTTCCAAGCTTAAATTTGAAAATATCGTAGCGGACGCTTATTCGAAATTCCCTAGCGTATCGCGCGATCTAAGCATTTTGGTGCCGAGCGGAATGCGCTTCGAGCAGATTAAGCAGTGTATAGACGCCCTTAAAATCGAGGCGCTAAAGGAGCTTATCCCAAGCGATCTTTACAGCGACGAAAGCCTGGGTGATTCAAAGAGCCTGACGATCAGACTTGTATTTCAAGACCTTCAAAAAACGCTCTGCGACGAGGAAGTCGCGGGCTTTACCGATAAAATTTTAGCCGCGCTTAGCAGCGAGCTGGGACTTGGGTTGCGATGAGAATTTTTGCGCAAGCGGGCCCTTTGCGGGCGGAGATTTCAAACATCGCCGCGGATAAATCGATCTCGCATCGTGCGGCGATCTTTTCGCTGCTAGCGGAGGGAACGAGTAAAATTTCAAACTATCTAGCCGCCGAGGATACGCTAAATACGCTAAAGATCGTGGAGCTTTTGGGCGCTTGCGTGCAGCGCGATGCGGGCGAAATTTTAATCACTCCTCCCGCCGCCATCAAAGAGCCGAACGTCCCGCTTGATTGCGGTAACTCGGGTACGGCGATGCGGCTATTTATGGGCTTTTTGGCGGGACGCGAGGGCTTTTTCGTGCTGTGCGGCGATCGGTATCTAAGCGAGCGTCCGATGAGGCGCGTTGCGGATCCGCTTTGCAAAGTAGGCGCTAAAATTTACGGACGAGCAGGCGGCGAAAAGGCGCCGATTGCGGTGCTGGGGCAAAAGCTCGGGTATTTTGAATACGCGAGCAAGATTGCGTCCGCGCAGGTAAAGACCGCTCTGATTTTAGCGGCCTTGCGCGGCAGCGGATGTAAATTTAGCGAGCCCGAGCTTAGCCGCGATCACAGCGAGCGGATGCTAAAAGCGATGGGCGCGCAAATTTCGCAAAATGGTCTTGAGATCGAAGTCGCGCCGCTTAGCTCGCCGCTTAAACCGCTTGAAATTTTTATCCCAAACGATCCAAGCTCGGCGTTTTTCTTCGCGGTCGCCGCAGCGATAACCCCGAGCTCGCGCATAGTGCTAAAAAATATGCTGCTAAACAAAACTCGCATAGAGGCGTACGAAATTTTAAAACGTATGGGCGCCGAGGTAAAATTTCACAAGACGAGCGAAATTTACGAGCAGATCGGCGATATAGAGGTCGCTTACGCGCCGCTTCACGCCGTGGAGGTGAGCGAAAATATCTCCTGGCTGATAGACGAAGCGCCTGCGCTTGCGATCGCCTTTGCCTGCGCACAGGGAAGTAGCGTGCTTAGAAATGCCGCCGAGCTGCGCGTAAAGGAGTGCGACCGCATAAAGGTAACCTGTGAAGGGCTTCGCGCCTGCGGTATTAAGGCGCGCGAGCTGCAGGACGGCTGGCAGATCGAAGGCGGCGAGGCGAACGCGGCGATCATCACGCCGTGCGGCGATCACCGTATCGCGATGAGTTTTGCGATTTTGGGCTTAAGATCGGGGATGATCATCGAGGATAGCGATTGTATCGCGACGTCGTTTCCGAACTTTGCCGCGATTTTAAGACAGATCGGAGCCTGCGTTGAAGATTGAGATGGCCAAAAGCTACGGCTTTTGCTTCGGCGTCAAGCGTGCAATCAAGATCGCAGAAAGCGCCGGCGAGGCCGCTACGATAGGCGAACTGATACATAACGCCGAAGAGATCAACCGCCTAAAACAAAATTTCGGCGTCAAAACCCTGGAGGGCGTTAGCGAGATCAAGGACGAGCAAAAGCTCATCATCCGCACGCACGGCATCCAAAAGGACGATCTGCAAAACCTAAAAGCGCAAAACAAGCAGCTCATCGATGCTACCTGCCCCTTCGTTACTAAGCCGCAGCAGATCGTAGAAAAGATGAGCGCGGAAGGCTATGACATCGTGATCTTCGGCGATAAAAATCACCCCGAGGTAAAAGGGGTGAAATCCTACGCCAAAGGAAGAGTATATGTAGTGCTGGAGCCCGCGGAGTTGCTACAGATCAAGCTTGGGACTCGCGTCGCGCTCGTTTCGCAGACTACGAAAAAGATAGAAAGCTTTACTAAAATCGCGGATTTTTTGATGCAGCGCGCGAGAGAGCTGAGAATTTTTAATACGATTTGCAATGCGACGCTGGAAAATCAAGAGGCCGTAAAAAGCCTGTCGCAAAAGGCCGACGTGATGATAATCGTAGGCGGGAAAAATTCCTCCAACACCAAGCAGCTTTTTTTAATTTCACAAAATTTTTGCAAAGACAGCTATCTCATAGAAAACGAAAGCGAGCTTGAACGCTCGTGGTTTGAAAACAAAAGCCTCTGCGGCATCTCCGCAGGAGCTAGCACGCCTGATTGGATCATCAAAAAAGTAGTAGCGCGAATCGAAAATTTAACGCGGAATTTATAAACTCTCTTATCAAATTTACTCTTAGAAATTTATCAAATCGAAAGCAAATTTTGGCTAGAATCGCGCATTTTAGTTCTTTTCAAAAAAGCACAAATAAATTTAAAGGAAGCATATGGCTGAGGTGAACGAGAAGGTTCAAAACCACGCAGAGGAAGATTTTGCGACATTGTTAGAGGAGTATGACGCCGGGAAGTCTCGCGACGAGGTCGTCACAGGTAAGGTTATCGCCCTTAAGGACGGCGAGGTTTTCATAGACGTAGGCAGGAAGTCGGAGGGCATTTTGGACGCCGCCGAGGTGAGCGACGATCAAGGAAACCCGCAGGTTGACGTAGGAGATGACATCAAAGTCGCTATTATCGGAAGCAGAGGCGGTCGCCCGGTCGTATCGTATAAAAAGGCCCTAAAGAAGGAAAAAGTAAAGGCGTTCATCGACTCCTATGATGAAAACGCAGAAAATGTCTATGACGTTAAAATTCTATCGTTTAATAAGGGCGGTTTCGTTTGTGCTAACGCAGATGATGTGGAATTTTTTATGCCGCGCTCGCAAAGTGCGCTTAAAAATCCAAATGGCGCCGTCGGTAAAAATTTCAAAGTAAAGATCATTAAAGTTGATAGAGACGAGCAAAGCATCGTCGTATCGCGCAAGAAGCTACTTGATGAGGATCGCAAAGCAAGCAAAGAGGCGATCGAGAAAGTAATCGCTACTGAGGGCATCATCGAAGGCGTCGTCAAAAAAATCACCACCTACGGTATGTTTGTAGACGTAGGCGGCGTGGACGGACTCGTGCACTACAGCGAAATTTCATACAAGGGCCCGGTAAATCCAAGCTCGCTCTACAAAGAGGGCGATAAGGTTCCGGTTAAGGTTATCAAATACGATAACGATAAAAAGCACCTTTCTCTTTCGATCAAAGAGGCGATGCCCGATCCTTGGAACGAGATCAAAGATAGCCTGGAAGTGGGCGATACTATCCGCGTAAAAGTAAGTAATATCGAGCCTTACGGCGCGTTTGTCGATCTTGGCAACGACATCGAGGGCTTTTTGCATATCAGTGAAATTTCGTGGGATAAAAATATCAAAAATCCGAAAGATTTCATCAGCGAGGGTGAGGAGCTTGACGTCGAGGTCGTAGAGATTAACCCTAGCGAGCGCAGATTGCGCGTGAGCCTTAAAAATTTACTCACCAAGCCGTTTGACGAGTTTGTTGCTAAGCATAAAGTAGGCGACGTGCTAAAAGGCAGCGTCACTACGATTACAAACTTCGGCGCGTTTGTGAGGATCGACGGAGTAGAGGGACTTTTGCATAATGAAGACGCTTCATGGGATCGCGGCGAGAAGTGCAAAAATTTATTCAAAGTGGGCGACGAGATCGAGGTTAAGATCATCAAGATCGACAAAGATACTCAAAAAATTTCTCTAAATCACAAAGAGCTCGGCGATAGCCCTATTAGCGATTATGCCAAGAGCCACAATCAAGGCGATGTCGTAAAAGGCAAGATCCGCGATATTAAAGAGTTCGGAATTTTTGTCGAGCTTGGAGGCGGTATTGACGCGCTTATCCGCAAGGAAGATCTCGGCAACGTAAGCGTAGATAGCCTAAAAGTGGGCGACGAGATCGAGGCTGCGATCGCTTTCATCGACGAGAAGAAAAACAGAATTCGCCTAAGCGTGCGCAGGCTGGCTCATCAGAAGGAGCGCGAGGCACTAAACGAGATCAATAGTAACGACGACGAGAAGCAAAGCCTAGGGGATCTGATCAAAGATCAACTAAATAAATAATTCCTCCCGCAAGGCATCCCCGCCTTGCGGACCTACTTCAAAAGGTTAAATTTAATGAAAACTATCATAGTCTGCGACGCAATCCACAAAATCGGTTTTGATCTACTTAAGCAGGAATCAGACGTTAAAGTAATCGACGCCACGAGCGTGCCCAAGAGCGAGCTTTACGGAATTTTAGGCGATGCGGACGTCGCGATCACCAGAAGCTCTACAGCGGTGGATGAGAAATTTCTTGGCGCAGGCACCAAGCTAAAAGCGATCGTGCGCGCGGGCGTGGGCGTAGATAACTGCGACATCGACGGCTGCTCCAAGCGCGGCATTATTTTGATGAACATACCTACGGCAAACACCATCGCCGCGGTCGAAATGACCATGTGCCATCTGCTAAATGCGGCGCGCAAATATGTAAATTCCTGCAACGATCTGAAAATTAATAGAATTTGGAAGCGCGAGAAATGGTATGGTACCGAGCTTTATAAAAAGAGCCTCGGCATCATCGGCTTTGGAAATATCGGTTCGCGCGTGGGGGTGCGCGCGCTTGCGTTTGGGATGAACGTCATCGCCTACGATCCGTATATCGAGCCCGAGAAGGCCACGAAGCTCGGAGTAAAATATACGAAAAATTTCGACGAAATTTTATCTTGTGACTTCATCACGATCCATACGCCGAAAAATCAAGAGACGATAAATATGGTAGGCGAGCCTCAAATAGCGAAGATGAAAGACGGCGTGCGCCTAATAAACTGCGCTAGAGGCGGGCTGTATAATGAAAAAGCGCTCGCAAACAATCTACGCAGCGGCAAGATCGCGTATCTCGGTATCGACGTTTTTGACAAAGAGCCTGCGACCGATCACGAGCTTTTGGATATCGAAAATTTAAGTGCGACTCCGCATCTTGGAGCAAATACGCTCGAATCGCAAAGCAATATCGCCCGGGAAGCCGCAGAGCAGGCGATCAGCGCCGCGCGCGGCTTAAACTATCCAAACGCTTTAAATTTGCCGCTTAAGCTCGAGGATTTGCCGCGCGGTATTGAGCCGTATATAAATTTAGTCTCCAAAATGGCTTATCTTGCGGCGCAGATCAACAAAGGCCCGATCAAATCGATTCGCATCGAGGGCAGCGGCGAGGTGGTTCAGTATCTAAAATCGATGCTCGTTTTTGCAATCGTAGGCGCGCTGCACGATTCTTTGGGCGATTCGCTAAATTACGTCAATGCTAAATTTCTTGCGGATGAAAAGGGTATCGAGACGAGCTTCGGCGAGCTCGCGCGAAGTGTTTATAAAAGCGAAATCGCGGTCAAAGTTACGACCGACAAAGCGATCTCAAACGTCGCGGGTACGGTCTTTGACGGTAGCGAGGAGCGTATCGTAAATATCGGCGGATTTAAGACCGATTTTAAGCCGAAAGGCAAGATGATAATCTTCAAAAACACCGACGTGCCGGGCGTTATCAAATCCGTAAGCACGATCCTAGCCGACGAAAACATCAATATCGCGGACTTCCGCCTAGGCAGAGGCGAGGAGGGGGACGCTTTGGCGGTCATTTTGGTCGATTCCGAAGTGCAAAAAAGCACGCTCGATAAACTGGCGGCGCTTCAAACCTGCCTAATGGTGCGCTACGCAGCGCTTTAATCTTTTTCCGCTTAGGAGGTGGAATTTTAAATTTCGCCTCTCCCGAATTCTTTAATAATTTAAATTTACAATCCAGCCTACGATGGTGTTTATGAGACGATGCAGAAACGCGTGGCGAGGATTTTAGCGGAACTTGATATATGTGCAGAATCGGCGCTTGAGGTACGCTGTGGTATGCGGCTAGGCAGATACCTTTGAGCGTGCGGCTTTTGCAAACGCCGTGCGCGCTCTAAATTTAACTCTTGTCGCGGACTTACTTTTAAATTTAAATTTCGTCCTTGCAGATCTACTTTTAATTTTCATCATCGCGGCGCTTCAGATCAAATTTTGCCGCTATGCGGGTTTAGCACTAAAAGCCAGAGGCTGCGATGCGAAACGCAATCAAATTTTATTTTGGGCATTAAGAGCTAAACAAGAGTCGCTTCCAGGAAACATCGGAGTGTTAAATTTTATTTATAAGACAACGGCAAGGCGTTTTGCTTCAAATTTATGCGCGACAGGCACTTTCATCTCTAATCGTATCGCCCGTTTAAATTTAGGGCGGCTACCGAGCGATTGCATTGCTGATTAAATTTTACATTTTTGTCGAAACTACGCTTCGTTAAAAATTTCGCCCGGTCTAAATTTAGTCGATGTAAAATTTCAGCCGTAATGCGTCCTGCTAGTTTGCGAGTTTTAGTGTTTCGATTAGGCTTAAAATTTTGCGGATCTGCGTTTGGTATTCGCGCGCGAGCTCTATGCTAGCGGGCCTACCAAAAAGCGTAGTTTCAAAAAGATCGGGCGCACCGTTTAAAAATAGATATAAGCGCTCATCCATAAATACCGCGCTCAAGCTGAACTCGCCGCTCGTTTCGCGATTTATTTCGCGCAGACGCTCCATAAACGCGGGCGTTAGCAGATAGCGCGCTTCTACTTTGTCATCCGCAAACACGCGAAAATCGCGCATAAAATCCACATCGTCCATCATCTCTTTTTCGCCGAAGATCTTGGCGTTTAGCTCCCTGCTTACCACTATCGTTTTGCCCGAGGTTTTTTTCGCGAGCTCGCAGATCAGTACGTTGCCGTCAAAGTCCATATAGTTATCGTAGAATATTTTGATCAACATAATCGCCGCTATGAGCGGATTATCCGTTTTCATGTAAAACCTGCTATTGCTATGTACCTCGCTGAGGCTAAATTTAATCCCGCAGTACACACCCGTAATCCGATCCTCGCTTTTGATCTTAGATTTCCTATAAATTTTAAATTTTTGAAATTCCTCTTCTTGCATACCGGTATATGGATCGTATTTTAAACCGGCATCTATATCGTTTATTACGGCGCGGACGAATATCTCTTTATAAAATTTGTAGTAGCGAATTTCCGCTTCAGTTTCTTGACCGGCACAATGAAGAAGAAATATCCAAAAGATCTGAAAAAGGATCAATACGCCCAAAAATTCGGCAATTTTTATCAGAGGAGTGTCTACTTTAACGCCGTCTAGATACACTAATACGAATAGGACCGCAAAAAAGGCGGCTATACTGAGGTAGCGGTATCTATTAAAAGCTCTAGCGCACGCTTTTTGTTCGGTTAAAGTTTGCGAAATAGCATCTTGCAAAGAAGGCGACATATCTATCCTTGAGAAAAATTTCGCCCGTATTGTAGCGAAATTTAGCGGAATTCATAAAGAGCGAATTCCGCCGCATAATTAATAGTCGAAATCGGAGCTTAATTTACGCAGTCCTTGCGGCGTGAATTTTAAAATCTTACTATTCTGAAAACAATTCGCACCGGATTTAAAATTTAACGCATTGCGTAAGCTTATATTTCACGCGAGCCGCCTTTGTAAATTTGCTTTCAAATTT
>NZ_CALEDC010000522.1 GCF_937949835.1 uncultured Campylobacter sp. | reverse complement strand
AAAATTTTTACTAGCAAAATTCTGCGTAAAATCACAAAATTCTGCCCTACGAAAGCATCTGAAATCCCCCACGACAAAATCAAAATTTATATAAAAATTTATCTGGATTTTATACTGATCAGCTATAATTCCGCTATTCTAATCCCGCATATTTTGCGGAATTTTCAAGGAGAAAAAATGCTTAAACTTCACTCAATCCTTCTTGGTACAGTGCTTTGCGCTGGCCCGGCTTTTGCAGATCGCACGATTACCGATCAGCTCGGTCGCAAGGTCACAATCCCGGATCAAGTAAATCGTATCGTCGTGCTACACCACGAAGCGCTCAATGTCTTAAACGAAATCAACGCCCAAGATAAGGTCGTAGGCATCCTAAAAAGCTGGGAGCAACGCCTAGGCAAAGAGTATAATCGTTTGGCGCCGAGTTTTAAAAACCTACCTAATCCAGGCGATATCAAAGATGTCAATTACGAAGCTCTGCTTAGTCTAAAGCCTGATGCGGTCGTAGTGGTAAACTACTTCCCCAAAGAATATATCGCTAAAATGGAGGAGTTAAAAATCCCAGTCGTAGGCATTTCGTTTTTTAGCTCTGCACAAGAGGAAAAAGCTAAGCTAAATCCGACCTTTAAAGATGAGCGCGATAGCTTCGCTGCTTACGATGAGGGCTTTTACGAGGGGGTTAAAATTCTAGGCGAACTAAGCAATCACGAAAAGGATGCCGCTGAACTAATAGATTTCGTTAAAAAATCGCAAGCTGATTTAAATGCCAAATTTAGCAATTTTATCGTAGATAAAAGACCTAGAGTTTATATGGCAAATCCCGATCTTACGACCTACGGTAGCGGCAAATATACTGGCGTAATGTTAGCAAGAGCGGGTGCGACGAACGTTGCCGCTGCAGATATAAAGGGCTACAAGCAGGTTTCGCCGGAGCAAATTTTAGCATGGAATCCGCAGATTATCTTAGTGCAAAACCGCTATCCTCAAGTACCTGCCGAACTTAAGGCAAACCCTGCGCTAAAAGGTCTTAGCGCCGTGAAAGAGGATAGAATTTATCTAATGCCCGAATTCGTTAAAGCATGGGGTCATCCGACTGCCGAAGCGATGGCGCTTGGTGAGGAATGGCTTGCGATGAAACTCTATCCGCAAAATTTTAAGGACGCAAACTTTGATAAAAAAGTAGAGGAATTCTACGAGAAATTTTACCGCGTCAAATATCAAAAATAATGCCACCTGATTTATATAAAAACGAACATCGGACGATAAAAACAATTACCGTAACAGCGATTTTTGCAAAATAATATATACCTTTTAAGAGGACAAGAATTTGACTATTATATGCAATTTGCGAGCATTAAAATGATATAAACCTTACCAAATTAATGCTCGCAAAGCTTGATTAATAACATAATAACCTATGAGCTA
>NZ_CALEDC010000521.1 GCF_937949835.1 uncultured Campylobacter sp. | reverse complement strand
CCTGCCGTATATCTATTTGCATGGGGCTTTGGCGGGCGTGGAGCGGCAAAAGCTAAAATCATTTTTTAAAAAGCAGCTTTGCCAGAGCGAAATTTCATGGATCAAGACAAAGCTTAGCGAGCACGGCATCATCGAGCGCTGTATAAACGAAGCTTGCGCCTATGGGCAAAAGGCGCTTGAAGCCGTGGCGGAATTTAAAAACGACAAGCTGGAGCAAATCGTGCGAGATATGATAGATAGGGAGTTTTGATGGCGTATATGAGCGTGAGCTTCACCCACAAAAACACGGACATCACGGTGCGCGAGAAACTTTCGTTTTCAAACGATGTGCGCAAGAAAGAAATTTTGCGCCTTTTAGCTTCAAACTCCGCGATAGAGGAGTGTTTGGTACTTAGCACCTGCAACCGCGTAGAAATTTTTACCGTCGTAAGCGACTTTGACGAAGCGCAAAAGTTCGTGCTTTTGGCGCTTTCGCGCATTAGCGGCGTGAGCTTTGAAGAGCTGCAAAACCTAGCCGACATATATGAGGATCGCGGCGCAATACACCACCTTTTCGCCGTCGCAGCATCTCTTGATAGCCTCGTAGTGGGCGAAACACAGATCGTAGGTCAGCTCAAAGACGCCTATAAATTCGCGATGCAAAACGCTCGCGCCGGCGCTCAAATCGCAAAGGCCATAGATGAAGCGCTAAAGTGCGCGGCACGTATTCGCAACCAAACCGAAATTTCAAAAAATCCGATCTCGGTCTCAAGCGTCGCCGTGGCGATGGCAAAGGATAGACTGGGCTCCTTGCAGGGCGCGGACGCCGTGGTAGTGGGCGCGGGAGAGATGAGCGAGCTAGCGTGCAAACACCTGCTCGCAAACGGCGCGAATATCACGATCTTAAATCGAAATTTAGCCGGCGCGCAGAGGCTAGCCGCCTCGTTACTTGGCGAGGATTCCTTGGATGCGAAAAATTGCGCGGATGAAAATCCCGGCACAGGAAAAAATTCAGACGGCTTAAATTCCGTAAATGTCGCGAATTTCGCGGGCGAAAATTCCAAGGATGATAAAAATTCTGCCGCCTTCGTGAATTCCTCCGCGCAGGCACAATCCCGCATTAAAATCGATAGCCTTG
>NZ_CALEDC010000520.1 GCF_937949835.1 uncultured Campylobacter sp. | reverse complement strand
GGAAAAAAGAGTGGGACGAAGCTATCGCAAGGGGAGCCGGTGATGTGGTGCAAGACTTGGCTGTTAGTGCTTTAGCTTCTAGTGCGTATGTCGCTTTCTTTGGTTCAAATCCTGTCGGCTGGGGTGCAGTGGCTGTTGGCGCAGGTATTACTTGGGCTAAGGGCCTTTACAAGCGTTGCCTTTCTTAAAACGTCTCCTTCCGTATTCGCAAAAAATAAAGAGGACTTTGTTTTTATGCTCTCTAGCCACTCACCTACCTCCTTTGGAAGACCCAGATATTCATCACCATTAGCTTTCACTTTATTTTCATCCTGCGGGAATAGTAAGTAGTATTCTCTGCCATCGTCTATTTTTAAATGCTCATGGGTTAAATTTCTTACATTTGAGCTTCTTAGCCCGGTAAGCAGTCCAAAGATCAAAGCATTCTTAACGCCTATTTGATGAGGATAGTTCATAATAAATTTGATCAACAACCTCAAATCCGCATTCGCGGAAATATATGAATAGCCTCCAGATTTAGGTATCTTATATAGGTTCTTTAATTGCGTATCGCAAAATAAAATATTGTCGGTGATACCTCTATCTCGTGCAAACCTGAATAAAGAACGAATAAAATAGAACAGATCTTTTAGAAGTGCATATTTCTTATTTTTATAAATAGGGTCTAGCATCTGCATTATCTCTTTTTTGGTAATCTTGCCGATATCCTTATCGCTAACGTACTTTAGCCTCGATTGAAATTCTAAATCGTAATTTCCTTAACGTTCTTTCGGCGAAAGCGTTATATTCGCAGTAAATTTTAAAAACACTCGCTAGCGTATTCTTTGGAGCCGCCACACCATTAGTATGGCTATTTGATATTAATTTCTTTAACAGTATTCTAGCCCCTTCGAATGTTATTTCGTCGGCATTGCCTAGAGCCTTGATTAGCTTGCCGCCTTGCGTATAGTGATAGTGTCTATGCATTTTAACCGTTCCGTCTCTAGCTAGAGAGCTATAAAATTTAACGGCTATAAAATCATCTAAGACTTCGACCATAGTGCGCTTATATTGCAGCAAGATAAAATTCCTGACTACTTTATCAGGATCTGATTTAAAAATTGGATTATCCTTAATTTTGGTAAAAACTTCTGTCATCTTTCTTCCTTTGTATAGTAATTTTAGGCAGATTATAGAATTTCCTCAAAGGATTAACAAGGCAGGAGCACAGAAAAAGCTACTATAGAATTGCAAATTAAAGATAAACTTATAAAAGTAAGTATAGAAGGTGATAATGTTGTTGAACTAGAAAACCCGGCGGATTTAACGCATGAGGCTATTTATCTTGATGATCCATTTATTTTAGATAGTATTTTTAATTTAAGATACAACAATCCTATCATTCATAAAAACAACCTTGCAAGAAAATTGATGTATAGTAAGTTTGAAGAAGATAATGATAGTCTACAAAAAAAAGCAATAAATGATTTATTGGTTGCAGGCAACTTAAAAAATATTTATGCAGAGTTGGATAAGGTCTGTGTTGGAGAATTAGAAAAGGAGAGAACAGGAAAAATCTCGTTTAAAACTAAAAATGATAA
>NZ_CALEDC010000519.1 GCF_937949835.1 uncultured Campylobacter sp. | reverse complement strand
GTCTTGGCGGCTCTAGATACGGCAGATCTGAGTTTTCAAAGACAGGTCCAGATCGCGAGATGCGACGGGCTTAAATTTAGTTTACAAAAGCTGCAAAGCGGTTTTCGTAGCGAGGAGATCGAGATGGCGGCGGCGAACGTAAGCGCGCTGCAAAACGCCCTACAGCTCGCCACTTTGACGAACGAACGCCTCAAGAGCCTAGGCAAAACCAACTCCGCGTCCAAGCAGCAGATCGACGAGGCGTTTTACTCGATGAAGCGCACGCAAGCCCAGCTACAAAGCGCGCAGGCTAATCTGCGCCAGCTTCAAAGCGGCTACCGCGGCGAGGATGTAGGCGCTGCGCGCGCAAATTTGGCAAGCTGCGAGGAAAATCTGAAATATCTGAATTACCAAATCGAGACGCAAAGCGTGCTAAAAGCGCCATTTAGCGGGCAGATCAGAGCGCGCCTTAAGGAGCTCGGCGACATCAGCATGCCTAGCGTGGGTGTTTTTGAGCTCAGCGAAGTAAAAAACAAGCGCGCGAAATTTTATCTAAGCGAAAATCAGCTCCACTTCCTGCGTGCCGGACAGAGCGTGCGGATCATCGCCGCGGACGGCTCTAGCGCGAGCGCAAAGGTCGCCTACGTGAGCCAAACCGCGATGTACACGCCGCGCACGGTGCAGACCGAGGAGCTGCGCGCAGATCTCGTGTGGGAGGCGCGCGCCGATTTCAGCGACGATGACGGCAACTTTCGCTTAGGTCAGCCGATCAGCGTGGAATTTTAACGGGCAAGCACTGCGCGCGAAATTTTAATGCACGAGCGAAATTTAGCGCGTAGCACTTTGGAGACTGCGGGCGAAATTTGGATAGCAGAGCCCATCGCCCGACAAAATTTTACGCAACGCCGCGCAAGCCGTGCATATGGCGTGAGTTTGATGAAATTTTAAAATCGCACTTCGAGGCGGAATTTAGACGGTGCTTGCTCGGCAGAGCAGGGCGATAAATTTCTCCGCGCCTAAAATACATCGTCTCGGCGGCGATAAAATGTTGCGTGCTTATAACTAAGCCGTACAAAGGCGGCGTAAATTTTATCGCGCGAGTTTGCGCGAGTCGGTAGGGCTTTGGATAAAAGATCGTAATTCCGCGGCGCGGCGAGCAAAATTTCGGCAAAATTTTGGCGCAAAGTAGCGCGGGTGAAATTTTAAAATTTACGGCTCTACGGCGACAAGGTAAAAGCAG
>NZ_CALEDC010000518.1 GCF_937949835.1 uncultured Campylobacter sp. | reverse complement strand
AGATAAGGCAAGTAGGATAAAGCTCTTTGACGTAGGCGCGCGCGAGCTCGATAATACGCTGATAATAGCCTACAAAAAAGGCAAACGTCTAAACCATCTAGCGCAGGCATTTATCAAAACTGCACGTAAAATTTCTAATGAAATTTAAAATTCATAGCTCGCAACGATAAATGAGAGATTGAGTTTTTGCAGCACTTTGCCCTTCTTTTAGCTTTTGCATAAAAATTTTAGAGTAGATTTCGCCCAAACTTGGGATGAAATTTCAAACTAAGCTTAAATTAGAATTTTGCCAATAGAATTTTTTATTGCTAAAATTTCACTCACAATTTACGACGAAATTTAGCGCAAAATTCTAATTTTTCACTCCGCTTAAAATATCCAAATCCTTGTTATACACCTTAGTATCTACTTCAAAAATTCCAAGCAGCGTATGAAAAAGATTATCGTGCGAAAAAGCGTCATCCTTATGCGATTTAAGCGCGCTTAGATCATATCTTTCGCGCATTTCTCCCTCACCTAGCCAAACGATAGCGCCGATATGCTTTTGCGCCTCGGGAGCGAAAAGATAGGGCATACCGTGCAGATAAACGCCGCCCTCGCCGAGACTCTCGCCGTGATCGCTCATATAGATCATCGCCGTTTCGTGCGTCTTAGAATACGGTTTTAAAAAATTTATAACCCTACTTAAAAAATAATCCGTGTATAAAATCGCGTTATCGTAGGCGTTTGAAATTTCTTGCTGCGAGCAGTTTTCAAGCTCGTTATCGCGACAAACGGGGCTAAATTTTTCAAATTCTTTCTTATAACGCTTGAAATACGCAGGTCCGTGATTGCCCATCTGATGCAGCACGATTAATACGTCTTTGCCCGCGTTTTCGGAGACAAATTTATCAAGCCCCGCAAGCATCCCCTCATCCCTACACTCCACATCGCAGATCGGATTATTTTGCGGAATTTTAAAATCCTGATATTTTACGCGCAGCGCCACACCTTTGGAATCGGAATTATTATCGCGCCACAAAATCGCCATGTCATCAGCGCGGCTTAGTATGTCTAATACGTTTTGCTCCTCCGCAGCCTTTTCGACGCTAAATTCCTCTCGATTTAGCAGCGAAAACATGCACGGCACGCTTTGCGCCGTCGAAGTGCCGCAAGAATGGGTATTGCTTAGGCTTACGACACCCTGCTCTTTGGCTAGTAGCGGATTAGTATCTCGCTCGTAGCCGTTTAGCGAAAATCTATCCGCTCTCGCCGCTTCGCCCACGACTACGACGACGAGCTTTTTTGAGCTTGTAGAATTTTCATCGATATGCGCGTCCGTAGCGATTTGCATCAGAGGCTGCGAGCCCTGCTTTTTAGATTTTGCGGCAAATTTAACGCCGCTGTAGATCCAATATCCGGGATTTGCGTAGCTGCGTAAAATTTTATGCTCTCTGAAAAACGACGCGTAGTATTTGCTAAATCCGAAAAGCAGCGCCGCAATGATTATTATGCAAATGCCCGCTACTTTGAGCTTAGCTAAAATTTCAAATTTAAGCGGACGGTAGCTAACGCGCGAGCGAGCAATCAGCACGCAGGGCAAAATGCCCAGCAACAGCACGTAAATCGCCA
>NZ_CALEDC010000517.1 GCF_937949835.1 uncultured Campylobacter sp. | reverse complement strand
AGTGGTGCGAGCTGCCGTGAAATTCCATAGAGCTTTGCGGCGTGCGCGGGCAAACCTCGGCGATGATATTGATCGCGACGCCCATTTCATTGAAATATCACAAACTGCTTTTGAAATTTTGACGGGCTGATCCGCCGCTCTTTTAGCATGTAGCGGCAAACCCTTTCAAAATCCGCCGCGCTCATCATAAAACTGATAAATTCGCCCTTGCCGTCATAGATGATCAAAGTATCGATCGCGCGGAAGCTAAATTTCCCCTCCGTGATCTTTGAAAAAATCAGCTTAGAGGCGAAAAACGGCAAAATCAATCCCACCGCGCTCATAATAAAAATTATAAATCCTCTAAGGCTTTGTAAAAATCCGGCAAACGCGACGCCTATCACGATGAACGAAAGCACAATGCCTGCGGAATTTCTAGCCGGTACGATATGTCCGAATAGCGGCGTGGCGGTGAGCTTTATGAGCGATATCTCATCAAATTTTATAGATTTCGTGATTTTGCCTTTATTGACGTAGTTAATGCTCCTATTCGTCAAATGAACAAAGCGCATATGGGCGCTGTTGAGATAGGACACGACGGCGAATACTATAGGGACAAACGGCGTATAGTATGGGAAAATATCGCCTATATACAGAAACACCGGTACCGCCAAGGGAGCGAAGAATAGATTATAAATAAAGAATACTATTATGTTGTAGTCTTTTACGACGAGGGATTTATTGTCAAATTTTGGCGGGTTTCGGCGCTCGGCGCCGTTTCGCTCAGGCTGCTGCGACTTCTGCGATTCGCCTTTTAAATTCTGCATTAAATTTACCCCCGTTTTTAAAATTTACCGCTAGCGGCTTGGGCGTTTTGCGATGATTAAATTTTGCTTTTACGTTTAAATTTTATCGTCAAACAGCGCGCAGATGTCCGCCGAAAAGCCTTTTGGCATAAAAATCGGCGAGTTCAAATCTCCGATAAGCCGCCTTTTAAAGACAAAAACTACGCGATCTTTTACGCCCGCCCACGATTTAAGGCTCATGTCCGCTAGTCACAACTAGGCCCGATAGGGCCGATCAGCCCGATGGCTCTAAGTTTTAAAGTCGATGTCCGTCGGCCGCAGCACCTTTGCGAGCTGTATTACTACGGAATTTATTGTCGCTAGGCTAGAAAATAACACCGCAGCTGCAATTTTTGCAAGCTACATTTTATCAGACGTGCATTTGGCAAACACTAAAAACCGCGAACTCTCCGGCATAAAGCACGCTGTAGCGCGCTCGCTAATTAAAATTTACTCGCTCTCAGTGCCGCTTCGGTTAAATTTTAGATCTCGCAGCGCGCTTTCGTCCGCGCCGCCGCTTTTTTTGCATTTTAAATTTAAACCTTGCGGCGACATTTCTGTGTCCGCACTGCCGCCATTGAATCTACTTCAATTTAAGCCCGCGCCTAACTTACATCAATTAGATAAAACTTATGCACGCTAGTCTCAGATGTTGTAAGGTCGCGGCACGAGTATCGCCGCAATCACTGCTAAAATTTGACCTATCCTGCCAAGATCGGCACTGAGGTTTAGATTTAAGTTGTGTTGCTCGGTAGGCAAGCAGGCGGATGCTCAGTCGCATTTTACCGCCTCGGGCTTCCTTGCTGAAAAAATTTAATGCCCTCCTGCAAAAGCCACGCGCTCGCATAAAGCCGCAGCCCGCCTAGGCTTGGCGCGTCCATCACCATCTCATGACCTTCAAATCTCGCATTAAATTTGCCGTCCTCGTCGCACGCCTTAGCGATGCAATCCCAAGTAGAGCCCGTTTGCGTCCTTTCAAAATTTTATTTCGTTCAAATTTTATCAGCGTCGCGTGTGCTTACCGCGCCGCCGCATAAAATTTCGAGATCTCACGGCTCGAAATCAAAGCAGTAAAAATCATCCGCCTCGCTCCAAAGCTCCTCTAGCGAGCACCCGTCTATCTGCGGCGCGCCGTAGAGCTCCCGCAGCGTGGCAAAATACCGCTCGCCGCTTGCGTTTGCGCCGGATTCGTCCGCGCATCTTTGAAACGAGCAGCGATCCGCATAGGCGATGATCAAGTATTGCGCGCCGCGCAGGCGAAAGCTAAGCTCGGGCTCGCCGCCCTCGGCTACGCATTTTAGCAGCATTTGCTCTATGGTTTCAAATGAGTATTTCGGCATTTCGCTCCGATCTTATAATTTTATCTCTGCCGCCGCATATCGCGAGCCGTTTTATTCCGCCAAAAACCCGAAGCGCTCGATCATATCCAAAAGCATATCGGCTCTGCAAATTTCATCGTCCAGCAGATCGTCGTATTGATCTCGCAGTCGCTCGGCGTCTTGCGCCACGGGCCCTAGATACTCCCTAGCTTGCGCGGGCTCGCCTTTCATCACTTAGTATTCGCCTAAGATTACGCGAGCTTGCGTCTTGCTAACCTCGTCGCCATCGCCCTCAAGTGCCGCTTTTAGGCTCTGCACGCCGCCCTCTTCAAGCCCTCGCGAGAGCTGCATTATAGCCTTGTTTAAGTAAAGCTTCGCATCCATTTTCACTCCTTAGCTAAATTTTATTTGAAATAGTAGAACAAATTCCCGCCGCACTCAAGATCCACGAACTCCTTGCTGTCAAAATAGAGCTTAAATTTCATGTGGCTCAGGTATTTGGCGTCCTGCGCTTTCTCTATAAAATTTCTTATCAGCCGCTCTATCTTTCCGCCCCCTTCGCGGCGTGCCGCGTCTTGTCTCGTGAAATAAAAAACTACGGGCGCGTCGGACACCGCTGCGATATACCAAATTTTAAGCGGCGCTAAAAGCTTGCTTCGGTTTCGCAGCAGCTCCTCTACCGCGCCTTGGATCAGATCAGTGCGGATCTGCGACTCGAAGGACTCGACCGAGATATAAAAGCTCTTAAGTCCGTTTAGTTTCTCGAAAAGCGGCGTGCGGGCGAGATAGCGCTCGATGCACTTTTTATCGGTGATTTTTGCGGCATCTTTATCGAAGCGAAGCACGATCTTAAGCCACACCGAGTCCCTGCCCGCGCCGTAAAACGCGCTAATCGCTCGAGTTTTAAATTTAGCGTCTATGAACTCTATCAGACCCCTGACGTTTTCACTATTTTTGACTTTGCCCTCTATGATCTCTTTACAGCGCCTGCTCTGATACGGGCTTAGATCGCAAAACATCGCGCGCCTTTAAATTTAAAGCTAAATTTACTCTGCGCTATAAGCCTGCAACATATCGAAGGTCGGAGTGAAAAAGAGCGCGCCCGTCTTTGCGACGCTGAAATCGAGCAGGCGGTCGTAGTTGCCTCGCGGGCGGCCGATAAACATGCTCTCAAGCATTAACTCCAGCGTGCTAAAGGTGCTTGCGTAGGCGATGAAGTAGGTTCCCGTCTCGCCGCCCTGCATAAACGGCATATTGCCGCGCACGACCTTTTTGTCGTCGCCGACGTTGGCTGCGGC
>NZ_CALEDC010000516.1 GCF_937949835.1 uncultured Campylobacter sp. | reverse complement strand
GCTACTGAGACGCGCAGGTTTCGGCGCCACTACTTAATGCTGATATGGATAATTACACTGCCGATCTTACCTACTATATCAGCGAGGGCGAGCAATATACCGTAAGCTCCGTAGATATCGAGTATCCTGCAGATATAATCAAGCTTGATAAAGAGAAGGTTTTGGACGATTTTAAGCTTCAAAAGGGCGATACAATGAATTCCGAGCGTTTGCGCCGCGATATGAATACGCTAGAGACTTTAGTCGCGGATCAGGGATACGCCTATGTGCGCATCGTGCCTAAGACTAAGCAGGACAAAGAAGCTCGCACGGTCGCTATCACGTATCAAGTCATCCCTGAGGATAAAGTCTATATTAGAAACGTAACGATCTCAGGCAACGATAAGACCGAGGACAAGGTCATTCGCCGCGAGATGTATCTGACCGAGGGAAATTTATATAGCAAAACCGACTACAACGATTCGTTAAATTCTTTAAAACGCACGGGGTATTTTGATGAGGTGGAGATTAAAGAAAACCGCGTTTCTAACGATCAGATCGATCTTGAAGTCGCAGTTAAAGAAGCTCCTACGGGCTCTATCACGGGTGGTATCGGATATGGCAGCGAGGATGGAATTTTACTTAGCGGCGGTATCAGCGATCGTAACGTATTTGGCACCGGTCTTCACGGCGCATTTTCGGTCGAAAAAAGCGACGATCAGTTAAGCGGACGCTTGAGCTTAACCAATCCTAGAGTGTTTGATTCTGAGTATAGCTTGGGCGGATCAATCTTTGCCAACGATTACGACTGGGACGACTACGATGAGAAATCTTACGGATTTTCAATTACGGGCGGTCGCAAGATCGGGCGCAATACCGATGTAAGCCTTACGTATTATCTCGAAAAGAGCGAGATTAAGGGCTTAAATGAATATTACGCCAAAGCGGGCTATCTAGATGGCAAGAATTTAAAAAGCTCGATCATCCCGTCTATTACATATAATAGCACCGATGATTATTACTTGCCAAGAAGCGGTATGATCGCAAGTGCTAGCTTAGAATACGCGGGTCTTGGTGGCGATATGGACTACACCAAGGTGCGAGGATCGTTTAACTACTACTTTGGCTTGCGAGATTATATCGATCACGACATTATCTTTAGATACAAAGCTGCAACGGGCTATATGTGGGAAGGTAATAAAAAGATCCCGATCAACGAAAAGCTATTCCTAGGCGGAATGAAAAGCATTAGAGGCTACGAAGGCCGCAGTATCCCGAAAAAAGAGATCTGCTTAAATGCAAATAATTGCCGCTATATTGAGACGGGCGGTATGCAGAGCTTCAATAACTCCTTTGAGCTAAGCTTTCCGGTAGTTGATAGGCTTAAAATGCGCTTTGTAACGTTTTTTGACTACGGAATGATCGGCGATCATGACTGGAATGAGGAGGAGCGCTATAGCACGGGTGCTGGTATCGAGTGGATGACGCCGATGGGGCCTTTGCAGTTATACTTCGTTAAGCCGCTTAATAAAAAACCGCACGACGACACAAATAGCTTCGAATTTAGCATCGGCGCTAGATTTAATTAAACGCGGCGACTTGCGAACGCTGTGGCGTGCGTAGAATTTCTACCGCACGCCTTAAAATTTAATAACGCTCACGATTTTAGCTTTCCGTGTCGCGCTAATTTGCAGCCGAATTATTGTAGGCGGTTTGAGCTAAATTTTAATTGGAATTCCGCTCGGCTTAGGATAAAATTTAAACGCGTAGCTTGCTTTGAATTTTTTAGAATTTTATTTATCAAGATAGTTTAGAATTTCATTCGTATGGTAAAATTTTAAGCACAAGAGTTCTAAAAAATCAATACAAGCCATTAGCATAATTTAAAGAAATTCTATATTGAAATTTTAAAGATTACGATATAGACGATAAACGCCGCTTTGTCGCGCGCGGAATTTCACTGCATAGGATTTAGCGCGCCACTGAATTTTAAAGCTCATAAATTTTGAGATTATAAA
>NZ_CALEDC010000515.1 GCF_937949835.1 uncultured Campylobacter sp. | reverse complement strand
CCCGCCTGCTTCTCCGCCTTGCGCCTGGCTAAGACGTCCAAATTTTTTCATTCAATCTTAGAATTTTTACGATTTGCAGCATCGCGTCCAGATCCGCTTTGATATCCTTTGCGATGCGAGCATTGAGTATCGGCTGATCCAAGCTCGGCTCGAAACTATCGGCACCGCGAGCTATCGCGATGTAAATTTTATTTTGCTTGAAGCTCAGCGAGATATTCGATTTCACGAGCTGTTTAAGAGATAAAATTTTCTCCATCAGCGCGGGCGTCAGGACATACATAACCGTCATTGCGTCGTTTGCATAGATCGTAAAATTTTGATTGAAGTTCGCGTTATCTATCGGGATTTCGCGACCACCCAGTAGCTTGTACCGCAACTCAGACGGCGGCAGTGTCGTATTAGAGAAGACAAAAACGTCGGAGCAGATTTTTTTATTAAAATTTGCCATGAAAAAGGGTCCTTCGAAAAATGTGGCGTAATTATTTTTAAAAATAAATGGAATTCCCGTGCCGATGTCCTTTTCCAGCCTTATGTCGCAAAACATAAAATCCACGCCGTCCACGTTCGCGCAAACCAGATCATCCGCGCGAAATCTATCAAATCCGTCAAATATCTCGCTTTGCCTTACCTCTTTTTCCTGAAAAAGCGCGCCCATTTTATACGAAAAGCCCAGGCCTTCGATATAGGGCTTGAGATAAAGCTCTTTGTAGCGCATCAAAAATCGCTCGGTTTTACGCTCAAAAATCCACTCGTAAAATTCGTCCCGCATGGCGATTATTGCTAAAATAGACATGACCAAAAAAGATAAGCTTTCTATGCCAAGATCGAGTTTGGGAAAATCAAGAAAGATGATTATCAATGCGAGCGCAAGCATCGGACCGAAAACCGCAAACGCTACGAGATAACTTAAAATTTTCCAAAGCTTGCGACTTTTCTTAAGCCGTTTGCGCTGCTTTTCTAAATCTATGACGGTTTTAATATCCACGCCCAACCTCTAATTATTAAATTTAATGGCGCAACTTTACGGCACAGCGTAAATTTACGACCGATACGGCGCAATAGGCGCACGTTGTTTAGAGCCGCTAAATTTTATGGCTACTTGCGCGAGCCGCGCGCAGTAAAATTTGCCGCCAAGCTCAAGCGCAACATATAAAAATCTCGCGATCGGAAAGCTTATTATTTCAGCA
>NZ_CALEDC010000514.1 GCF_937949835.1 uncultured Campylobacter sp. | reverse complement strand
GTCTATCGCGAGCGATGCACGGCTCGCGGCATATTGCCTTGCTTTTTAATTTGGCGCGCTATATTCGGTGCGGCTTTCAAAAACACAAACCGCGCGCAAACCTTTCGCGTTGAGCTTGATCGTATCGCACGAAAGCATTTCCGCGTTGCAATTGTTCGCATGCGCACCGCGGCGAAACGCCGTTTCGTCAAGCTTTTTGCGGCTTAGGTTTGCGATTGTCGGCATCGGTACGAATGTGCGGCTACGGGCGGAGTGAAATTCGATAAATATTAGCCTTTCGCGCAGACGTGCCCGCAGCACCGCCTTGTTGCGTCGCATGGGCACGCGAGCATGTTAAATTTTGGATTTTTTAAAATTTGCCGCTGTCGGTTGCTTTTGATCTCTCGCGGCGCTCGGCGTAAAATTTTAAAATTTCACTATGAAATTTTAAAAGCTCTGCCGCTGGCGGCGTTTACACTAAAGCTTTTGCGATGAAATCCGGATGCGTCGTGCGATGAAATTTTAAAATTCCGAAGCGAAATTTAAAACTACGAGCAGTGCGTGGCGCAGCAGACATCGTAACATAACAGCGCAAAATTAGCCGCATTTGAATAAACGGCATAAAATTTAAGCGCTCCTGAATACGGCAGCTTGAAATTTAATTAAAGCGGCACGAAATTTAATCGTGCTAATTGCCGCAACCGCATTTAAATACCGAGCCGTGCCGCGCCACACTAAATTTGCCGCTAAGCTGCATTAAATTTTATGTAAAAAATTTCGCCGCTAAGCTACGACAAATTTAGATCAAAATTTCGCTAGCATGCCTATCTGTGGTAATTTTTTACGAATTTTTCTATGCGCTCAAAGCCGCGTTTTAGATTTTCCATAGAGCACGCAAAGCTTACGCGGAAGTGCCCATCCATGCCAAATCCGCTTCCTGGCACCGTGGCTACGAGCCCTTTATCTAGCAGTTGCATGCAGAATTTCATACTATCAGGTTCTACCTGAGAGCAATCTATGAAGAAATAAAATGCGCCGTCAGGTTTCACAACACTAAGCCC
>NZ_CALEDC010000513.1 GCF_937949835.1 uncultured Campylobacter sp. | reverse complement strand
GTTAGAATTCTGCGCGAAATTTCACGCGCTCTCTGCAAAATTTTCTCGCTTACTCAATTTAAAATTTTACCCGCTCGGATAGATTTAAATTTTACGTAGAATTTCGCCTGTCCTCGCGGCAAGAAATTTCAAATAGAATTTTATCCTCCCGCGCGATGCGAAATTTTATTAAATTTTCTACGCGCGATATAAAATCTACGTAAATTTTACTCGCGCAATTAACGTAAATAAAATTCCGAACCTGCCTAAACTTCATAGAATTTCGCGCAAAATTTTACTTACAGAGACGATATAAATTCCTAGCCATTATTTTAAAATTTACTCGCGTTTTAGCTGCTTTTATGCGCGCGGTAAGGATTTTTTAAAGCTAAAATTTTATATAATTATGCGTTTCAAAAAGGCATATTTTGAGTACTAAATTCTTTCTAGCGATCCTTACGATAGGCATTATAATGGGGCTTTGCGCAGGGCTCTTAAACTTCGGCATCAACGAAATTGAAACTTTTGCTTTCGGGCATAATGATGAGGAATTCCACATTATCACGGAGCAAACCACTGCGCTTAGGCGCTTTCTTAGCGTCCTCGCAGCCGGCGCAATCGTAACTTTAATTAGAATTCTGCTGATAAGGCTAAAACCCTTTTTAAACGTAGCTTCGATGATGGATGGGCAAAATCCGCCGTTTTGGCAAAATTTAATCCACTCGGTTTTGCAGCTAGCAGCCATCGCCCTGGGCGCGCCGGTAGGCAGCGAGGCTGCTCCGCGCGAGCTGGGTGGCTTATTTGCAGCTAAAATTTGCCGCGCCTTAAATATCGGCGGAGATGAGCTTCGGCTATTTGTCGCATGCGGCGCGGGAGCGGGACTGGGCGCTGCATATAACGTCCCGTTAGCGGGCGCGCTTTTTAGCCTAGAAATTTTGCTTAAAAGCTTCGATACTCGAGCGATTTTGTGCGCCTTTGCCACAAGCGCGGTGGCTACAGCTACAGCGGAATTCGGAGCTTCAAAAGAAATTTATTACGCAGTTTCGAACTTCGCCCCTACCCCACAGAATTTACTCGCAGCGGCTCTAATCGGGCTTGTCACGGGGTTTGCGGCAAAATATTTCCAAGACGGGGTGCGCTTGTGCGAAAAGCTGCGCATAAAAAGCTTTAAAATCGCACTTACACTGCCATTTGCATTCGTGCTTACCGCGGCGATCGGCGCATACGTACCTGAAATTTTAGGTAACGGGCGCTCCGCAGCGCAGTTTGCTTTCAACTCCGCATCCTTTAGCCCCTATTTGCTCGCGATTTTGCTTTGCAAGG
Source organism: uncultured Campylobacter sp. (assembly GCF_937949835.1). Taxonomy (GTDB): domain Bacteria; phylum Campylobacterota; class Campylobacteria; order Campylobacterales; family Campylobacteraceae; genus Campylobacter_B. The sequence continues at coordinate 1,394 of NZ_CALEDC010000513.1, read as the reverse complement.
CGTTTTGCATTCTAATGATCTTTCGCTGCGGCGGATATGGCGGCACACTCACGCCGAGTTTCGCGCTGGGTACAGTTTTGGGGCTATGCATAGGATTTGCGATCGGCGAAATTCTACCTATTAGCCTAAGCGCAGCGGGCGTTTGCGGAGGGGCTGCCTTTTTAGCGATCAATCTAAACGCACCGCTTTGCGCCTTTGCCCTAAGCGCAGGATTTTGCGGGCTAAATATCAACTCATATTCGGTCGTCGTTTTTAGCATCGTATGTGCTGTGATCGCTAGAAATTTACTGACGAAAAATTTAGCGTAGTCGCGACGCTGATAATTCATACGCTGCAAATCTGAATAGACGGGCGCGGCAATGATGATCCAAGAACCTGCCGTCGCGCATAGAGTGAGCGCAGTAGGTCGCATCGCTAGGCTAGAGCAGATCGGCAGGGATATGCACCTAAGCTGATCGTTGGTAAATTTAAGATAAAATTTCGCCACTTTAACCAAAGGAGAAAAAATGGGTTTACTTTCATTCGTAGCCGAAGCAGGCAAGAAACTACTAGGTCTAGGCGATGACGCCAAATCCGTAAAAGACGAGATCGCCGCCAATCTCAGCTCGACGCCGGTAGAGGGGCTAGAGGTCGAGGTGAAGGGTGACACCGTCAAAATCAGCGGCAACGCCGATAAGGAAACTCTCGAAAAAGCAGCCCTTATCGCGGGCAACACCGCAGGTATTAAAAACGTGCAGATCGAGGGCATTAGAGAGGATAGCGCCGAGAACTACTATACCATCGTAAAGGGCGATAACCTATCTAAAATCGCGAAGAAATTCTACGGCGACGCGAATAAATACAAGGTTATTTTCGACGCCAACCGCGAGGTTATCAAGGACGCGAACCTCATCTATCCGGGGCAGAAGATCAGAATTCCAAAAGCTTAAGCTCGCTTTTGAATGCTGCGGCTTGATTTTGCAAGCCGCGGATTTTACTTTTGCGAACATTGCGCTGCGTTTGCGCGAGCCGTGATTTATCAGCACGCGGCGCAGCGCGACTTTGGCGAGCCAAAATTTTACGAGTTAGCGAGGCGCCGCGGTTTTTTACGCTTTAAGAGGCGCGGCTTTGCAAACTAGCGGCACGAGCGCTGTTTTTGCGGGGCGTGATTTTAAGCTAGCTGTACGGCGCAGTTTTCAAACTGCGACTTTATAAGCCGACGGCACGGCATGGTTTTGTATGCTATGAATTTTGCATACTGCGGATTTGCTTTTGCAAGACGGGTTTTGATTTTAAGCCATGACGCGGTTTTGCGAGCCTGTTGCGGCGGATAGTGGATTATCTGCCGCACTTGCGCGCTGCCATCCTATTTGGGAACATATAAAACGCTTTGAAATTCTATTTATAAAGAGCTA
>NZ_CALEDC010000512.1 GCF_937949835.1 uncultured Campylobacter sp. | reverse complement strand
CAATCGCGCCTTTTCCGATCTTGCGAGCTTGGGTGAAAATATCTCTTTGATCTTCGTGGATCTGCCGGGGTTTGGGTATGCCAAGGTTTCTAAAAAACTGCATTATATCTGGCAAAAAAATCTCGACGAGTTCATCAAAGAGCGCCTAAATATCAAGCTTTTCGTCCATCTCATCGACGCGAGACAGTTTGATCTTGAAATAGATAAAAATTTGCAAAACTATCTCGCTAGTTTTCTGCGCGGCGATCAAAAGGTCGTGAGGCTCTACACCAAAGCCGACAAGCTTAACCAAAGCGAGCGCGCAAAGCTTTTGAGGCACGATCCGCAGGCGATTTTGGTCTCGACGCTAAAGGGCAGCGAGCTTGCAAAAGCGCGCGAGATCATCGTGCGCAGGGCGTTTGGATTATGAAATTTCTAAATTTAAATACGTTAAATTTCGCGGCGCAGAATTTCAAAATAATTAAATTCAGCGGATATAAAATACACCGCCAAGATCGCGCAAAGATTAGGGAAAATTTTAGATGATATGGCTAAAAAAGGCGCGCCTTTGCGACATTTCGCGCATGCAGGAGCTCGTAAAAGAGGAGGTGCAAAACGGCGTGATCTTGCCGCTTGAAAGCGATGAGATAGCTGCCAATATCCGCTCATACGTGCTAGCGTTTAGCTGTGATTCTAAGGCGGATAGGAGTTTTGATTCCAAGGAAAATTTGAGTTTTGATTCTAAAGAAAATTCCGACTTAAATTTAGCCAGGAATTCCGATTCAAATTTAGCGCGCAATGCCGATTTAAATTTAATCCAAAGCTCCGCCGCAAATTTTGCCAAAAATTCTACTGAAAATTCCGCCGAAAATATCGCGGGTAATTTTGCGCCGCAACTAGCTATGCCGCAAAGCGAAGCGCAAGCCGTATCCGGGGCGAGCCGCGCGCAAGCGGGCAAAGGGCAAATTTTACGGAGCGAATATTCACAAAGCGCGGGCGTTTTTCAGAACGATCTTTCGCAGCTTTGCGAATCGCAGTCCGCAAAAGATGCCGAAATTTTGGCGGGCTTTGCTTCGCTTAAAATTTTTAACGCCGATCTTGCCGAGGTGCGCTCGCTCATCGTCGCTCCGCAGTTTCGCAGGCGCGGCATTGCCAGAGCTATCGTAAACGAGCTGCTAGACGAAGCGAAATTTTACGGGCTGAAAAGCGTATTTACGCTCACCTATCAAAAGGAATTTTTTGGGCGCCTCGGTTTTACCGAAATCCCAAAGGACGAGCTGCCCGCGCAAAAAATTTGGGCTGATTGTATTAAATGCAAAAAGTTTCCGGTATGCAACGAAATCGCACTTATCTATACCTTATAGCGGACACGCTTTTTAGCGCGGGAGTTCTTTTCTACCTGCTTCTAAGTGCGGTGTATAGAGGCTTGCCGCCGCTGATTGGATTTTTTTTTACGGCGATGGTGGTGCAAAAATACGAAAACGACGTGAAATTTAAAAAGTTCGGCTTTACCTGGTTTTTCTCTATTTTTTATCTGTTTTGCGCCGAGCAGATCCACGGATTTAACCTATTTAGCGTGGCTATCGCGTATTGTATATTTTATTTCGTGGTCTATGAAAACTCATTTAAATATATTAAATTTAGAAATTTTTTGATCTGCTTTTACGTGATGATCAGCTATGTTTTGGTCTTTGTGGTGAGCAACGCGATCTCTGCGATCAAAAAGAGCGAGTACCTGCCACTAAGCGGCGAGTATTTAAATTACATCGTGATTGAAATTTTGCTCGCTCTGCTCTTTTTTAAGGGGCGGCTGGTATGAGGCTAAAGTTTGTATTCGTATTCGTGATACTATTTTTTAGCATGCTTTTGGTTAGAATTTATTATCTTTCGATCAAATCAAACGAATTCTACGAGCAGGTCGCTAAAAATAACGTCATCTCTACCGAATACATCCCGCCGGTGCGCGGTCAAATTTTAGACGCCAAAGGCCGCCCGCTCGCGATAAATAATCTCGGCTTTTCGCTATCGATCGCGCCGCATTTAAAAGACGCCGCGTTGCAAAGCGAGCTAAATAACATCTCGCGCTACTTCAAAGATCTCAATGTCACCGCGATGAGCAAGAGCTACAAGGACGCGAATTCCGCTTACAATCAAGACTTTATCGAAGTCGTGCCGTTTTTGGACTACAACGCCACGATACAGCATTTTGCAAGCCTAAGCCTGCACGAAAATATTAAAATTTCGCCCGCTTCGCAGCGCTTCTACCCTTACGGCGCGCTTGCTTCGCACATCATCGGCTACGTAGGCCGTGCCAATAAAAAAGATATCCAAAAAAACCCCCTAAGCGCGCTTACCGGATACAACGGCAGAAGCGGCGTCGAGGGGTATTATAACGAGCTTTTGCAGGGCAGCAAGGGCGAGCGCAAGACGAAGGTTACGGCGCTAAATCAGGTCGTAGAGGAGATCTCGATGAGGGAGCCCAGCAGCAGCGAAATTTCGCTTACCATCGATCTTGAGCTGCAAAAATACCTCGAGGAAATTTTTAAAGATAAAGACGGCGTAGCGATCGTGATGGATCTGCGCGACGGCGCTATCATCGCGGCGGGCAGCTTCCCCGAGTACGATCTAAACACCTTCGTGGGCGGAATTTCGCAGGCGCAGTGGGACGAGCTGATAAAAGATCCGCGCCATCCTTTTACGAATAAGCTCGTAAACGGCCTCTATCCGCCGGGCTCTGTAATCAAGATGGCGGTGGGGATGAGCTTTTTAAACAGCGGCAAGATCAACGAAAACTGGAGCGTGTTTTGCAGCGGCGCGATAGAGCTTGGAGGGCGTAAATTTCGCTGCTGGAAGAGCTGGGGTCACGGCCGCGTGAGCCTAGTAGAGGCGATTAAGGGCAGCTGCGACGTGTATTTTTACGAAGGCTCGCTGCTGGTGGGGATCGACTATATGTCCGCGTATCTGCAGCGTCTGGGGTTTGGTAGTAAAACGGGCGTCGATCTGCCCAATGAGTTTGTAGGCACGATGCCTAATAAGGCCTGGAAAATGCAGAAATTTAAGCGCGCGTGGTATCAGGGTGAGACGGTCAATGCCTCGATCGGTCAAGGCGACGTGCTCGTCACCCCTATGCAGGTAGCTAAAAACACCGCGCAGATCGCCTCAGGCAAGGCTATCACGCCGCATTTTTTAAAAAGCATCGACGGCAAGCCGGTGGAATTTGCCCCTACCGAGCTTTTCACGCCGAAAGAAAAGGCGCAGCTGCCCCTCGTGCGACGCGGGATGTATGAAGTCGGCAACAACCCCGACGGAGGCACCGCCTACAAGCTCATCCATACCGCAGTAGTGCCTCTAGCGGTCAAGACGGGAACCGCGCAGGTCGTAGGCATCTCGCAGACCGCCAAAAAGCGAATGAAAGAGGCCGATATGGACTACTTCCACCGCTCGCACGCCTGGATGACGAGCTTCGGGCCGTATGACAAGCCGCAATACGCCGTAACCGTGCTCGTAGAACACGGCGGCGGAGGCGGAAGCGCGGCAGGACCTGTGATAATGCAAATCTACGAAAAGCTTGCCCAGATGGGCTACATCGACGCCAACGCAACGACTAACAAAGACAGCGCAAAGAAAACGAAGTAGGATGGGATTTTAAAATTATAAAATTTCAGAATTCTGCTCGTCCTTCGCGGAGTTGGAATTTTATCTAGCCCCATGGGTCTGAAATTTTAAAATTTATCCGCCTTCGTAAGTCTGAAATTTTAAAATTTAGAGCAGTGCGGAGGCTTTGAAATTTAGAATTTTACCCGTCCTTTGCGGACTTGAAATTTTAAAATTTAGAGCGGCAAAAGACCCTAAAATTGAGTAGATCAAAGCAGTTTTAAATTTTAAATACATTATATATTAGCGCATAGGCGAATATAAACATATCGTAAAATTTAAATTATTAAATTTCTTAAGGAGGAGAAAATGGCGTTTGTTGCAGAATATATTTCTAAAGAGGATATTA
>NZ_CALEDC010000511.1 GCF_937949835.1 uncultured Campylobacter sp. | reverse complement strand
CTACAAAGGATTATCTGGAGATTAAAAAAGGCAAGCTTGATACTAATGAAACTATAGTTGCTACGGCTAGCAATTTTCCAATATCTGAGATTGAGGTTGCAAAGCCAGGAGATGTCATCAAGCCTTTCGAGTACAAAGGCGGATATCTGATTGCTAAACTGAACGGCGTAGAGCAGCCTAGGCAGATGAGCTTTGAAGAAGCTAAGTCTTTGGCTTCTAAAGAATTTGAAACGAAAAAACGTAAAGAGCTACTTGAAAAAAGAGCTCAAGATGCGCTTAAAAATTTTAAAGGCGAAGATTTCGGCACGTTATCTCTTAATAGTAAAAACAATACCAAGCTGAGCGATGACGAATTTTATAAATTTCTTATCGATATGTTTAATAAGCCTGCCAAAGAAGGGATAGTGATGTTTGATAATAAAGCCGTAGTGTATAAAATTTCACAGCAGAGCCTAGGTAGCAGCGAAGAGATAGATAAAGAAAAAGCGATCGTAGCCGATAGAATAACCGCGTTATTAAATTCCAATCTACAAGACGATCTAACCAAAATGCTAGAAAAGCGCTATAAAACCGAAAGATATTTTAAAGGTAAAGACAGTGAGTGAGTATATTTTAGGTCTAGATATAGGCTCAACTAAAATTCGCGCGATAATCGCTAAAAATGATGGCATTTTTACGGTCTTAGGCGTTGGCGGAGCCGATACTTTAGGTATCAAAAAGGGTGTCATAACAAACATAGAGCAAGCCGCGGGCTCAATAAAGCAAGCGGTGAAAGCAGCGGTAAAAGGCGCTGGCAGAAGCTATGATAAAGCCATTATATCTATCTCGGGCTCATACGCCAAAAGCGTTAAATCTCGCGGTGTCATAACCATGGAAAATGAGATCGGGCTAGATGAAATAAAGCGTGCCATGCAGGTTGCCGAAGCGCAAGCAAATGTGCCTAGCGATAGCGTGATTTTGCATGTGCTTCCGTATGATTTCAGAGTCGACGAGCAGGAGCACATCGAGGATCCCCTTGGTATGAGTGGCACGCGCCTAGAGGTATCTACCCATATCGTCATCGCGCCGGAAAGCTCTATTAAAAATTTGAAAAAATCCGTCGAGATGGCGGGCGTAAAGGTAGATAACATCGTCCTTTCGGGCTATGCATCTTCTATATCTACGCTTAGCAAGGACGAAAAAGAGCTCGGCGTAGTGCTGATTGACATGGGCGGCGCTACATGCGATATAGTCATCCACCTGGGAAATTCCTTACGTTATAACGATGTTGTGATGTTTGGCTCCAATAACGTTACTAACGATCTATCGCGCGCACTACATACGCCGCTTCCGTATGCGGAAAATATTAAAATTACCTATAACGATCTGATTAACCAAGGCAATAGTGAAGTTGAATTACCTGCTTTAGGAGATAGCGAGTCGGAAAACCACATCATAAGCCTTGAGATCATCTCTCAAGTCATCCTCGCTCGCGTTAAAGAGACCTTCGATATGATAGCCGATAAGATCGAAAGAAGCGGCTATAAAGACCGCATAGGCGCAGGTATCGTGATCACCGGCGGCATGGCGAAGCTAGACGACGTGCGCGATTTAGCGGCGATAGTTTTTGATAACACTTCCGTTAGGGTTGCAAGAGCAAAGAGCGTGGGCGGCCTACACGAGATCGCCGACGATATTTCAAATTCTTGCGCACTAGGACTTTGCATGTATGGCTTTGGCGAATTTACCCCTTACGAGATGGACTCTAACGGCAAGCTCCGCTACAAGGATGAAGTCATAAACAAGGCTCCGAAGCGAAACGTGAACGAATATTATGAAAAAGAGGTCAGCAAGGCGATAGAAAAAGACGGCGTTAGAGCGGACGGCGGTGCGACTGTGGCTAAGAAGGAGGATTTAAATATCCAACTTCCCAAAAAAGACGGACAGAATTTTTTCAATAAAATTTGGTCGTCTATGAAAAATTGGTTTTAAATTTTAAGCTAAGGAGATACTCGTGAAAGGATATAGTATGGAAGAAAGAAAGGGCATCTACGGTGCCAAGATGAAGGTTATCGGCGTCGGCGGCGGCGGATGCAACATGATAAATCATATGATCCGCGAAGGATTTACCAAAACCGACGTTGAGCTTATGGTGGCTAACACCGACGCACAGGCGTTAGAAAAGTCGATCGCAAATACTAGAATTTTACTAGGTGAAAACACCACCAAAGGCCTTGGCTGCGGTATGGATCCAGCGCTTGCTAAGATGGCTGCGGAGGAGAACTATGACGATCTTAAGGACCGCTTGGACTACTCCGACATCGTTTTCGTGGGCTCCGGTCTAGGCGGTGGTACCGGTACTGGTGCTGCACCTATCGTCGCTAAAGCTGCGAAAGAGAAAAAAGCGCTAACTATCGGCGTCGTTACTACCCCTTTCGGTTTTGAGGGTAAAAAGCGCATGCGATTAGCACAAGAGGGTCTTGAAGAGCTTAAAAAAGAGTGCGATTCCATAATCGTTATCCCAAATCAAAATTTATTAAAGATCATCGACAAAAAAACCGGCCTAAAAGATGCCTTTAAGATCGTAGATAATGTCCTATTCCAAGCCGTAAACGGTATGATCTCCGTGATCTTAGAATCAGGCGATAGCGATATCAACGTCGATTATGCCGATGTCAAAAAGGTAATGACGCATCGCGGTTTGGCGCTTATGGGTATCGGCGTTAGCGAGGGCGATGGCGCGGCAGAGGAAGCGCTAAAAAGTGCGATCCAATCTCCGCTTTTGGATAACACCTCCATTCACGGCGCTATGGGCGTGTTAGTACATTTTAAGATGTCGCCTGATTGCTCCTTGCTTGAGATCGAATCTGCTATGAATATCATCGAAGATACCGTGGATAAGGATGCCGACGTTACTTGGGGTACCACCACCGATCCTAAGATGGAAAATAACCGCGTCGAAGTTACTCTCATCGCCACTGGCTTTGAGAGGAGCGTCGAGGAAAAAAAGCAGGTCGCCAGCGATAACGTAGCGGATCGTAGGAAGGCGCTTTTAGAGAGCATGGGTCGAAATTCTATCTTTTCTAGACAAAAGGTAAGTAGCGGCGATTTTAACGGAGACGAAACCTACGACGAGCTCGACGAGCCCGCATTCCTACGCAACCAGATGGACTAAATGCGCAGACGAGATAGGCAGCTAAGCGAAGATGAAGCGTTAAAAATCATCGACGAGAGCGAATACGCTACGCTTAGCTGCGTAGACGAGAGCGGCGAAATTTTTAGCGTGCCTATCTCACCGGTGCGCGATGCGAACGCCATTTATATCCACGGCGCGCCTGCCGGCACAAAGGCGAAACTCTTTCAAAACGGACGCGTGGTAACGGCTGTTTTTGTTAGCTATAACCGCGTTCCTACCCCAAGCGACGAAGAATACCGATCTATCGCAAACGACGCTGCCGCTTTAGGCTCTAGAGTTTATACGACGGAGTACCGCAGCGCGATCGCCGTTTGCGAAGCAAACGAAGTGTTAGATGACGAGCGTAAAATTTATGCCCTGCGAATACTTTGCGAAAAATACACCCCAAACTACATGTCGCGCGTAGAATTCGCCTCCAAAGCATCCCTAAAACGCACGAAAGTGTATGAGCTTAAAATAAAATCCGTAACCGGTTCCACCTTATCGGTAATCACACAAACCCGTTTCTTTATCGTCTGTCCAAAGAGGAAGTAATCCAGAATAATCCCGTTAAAGTAGGTTCCCAGGATAGAAAGCACTACCGCCTTCTTATCGAAGGCAAATACGGAGAGTGCCGCAATACAAAGTCCGGCAGCTCCCATTGCCTTCCCGAGATCCATGTGGAGGTATTTCTGGAGAAGCTTTGCCACGATATCGAGTCCTCCCGAGCAAGTATTTCGATTAAAGAGAATCGCCAGTCCGATACTGACAAAGAAGATATAGGCAATGACATCCAGAAGAATATCTCCTGTCATGGATTGGTTATTCG
>NZ_CALEDC010000510.1 GCF_937949835.1 uncultured Campylobacter sp. | reverse complement strand
CGCCTTGCGATTATTAAATTTAAACCTTTGCGGCGCGCTATTAAATTTGAACCGGCGCGCCCTACTCGCTGCTTTTGCCCGCTTTTATCATCTTTATAAATTCCTTTGCGAGCTTGGAGGGTTTTTTATACACGACCGAAAACGACACGTCCAAAAGCGGCTCATCCGCGACGTCAAAGAGCGTGATGTAGTCCTTCTGCGTCTCAAAAATGTACCGCGCGAAGCTGAAACTCACGCAAAGCCCCGCCGCGACCATCGCATTAGCCACGTACAAATATGAAGTGTCGCAGAAAATTTGAGGCGTAAAGCCCGCGTTTTCAAAGATTTTTTTAAAGTTCGATTCGCTTTTTAAAATTTTACTGCTGATTGCAAATTTATCGGATTTGAACTCGCTAAGTGCGATTTTAGGGTATTTCTCGGTAGAATTTATACTTGCTCGCGAAACGGCCGGATGAGAGGAGCAGACGCTTAGAAGCAGCCTGCGCTTTTTTATAAACTCGCACTCAAGCCCCTCCGCGACAAGCTCGCCGAAGTGCGCGGCATAGACGATATCAAGCTCGCCGCTTTTTAGCATCTCGATGAGCGCGGGTTCGGAGTGAGCGTGCACAACCCTGATATCGGCTTTAGAAAACCTGCTGTAAAACATCGCGATGATCTTTTCGATAAATTTAAAGCTGGTCGAGGTCGCGCCGATTACGAGCTTGCCCGTCTTAATCGACGAAAGCCCGCGTATTTCGTTATTTAGCTCCTTATTGAGCCTAAGCATATTTTTCGCTCTGGCGATGTAAATTTCGCCCGCGTATGTAAGCTCAAGGCCGTTTTTTCTATCGAAAATTTCGATCCCGAGCTCCTTTTCTAAAAGCATAATGCTCTTTGAAAGCGACGGCTGCGCGATTCCAAGCTCGCTCGCCGCTTTTGTAAAGCTTTTAAGCTCCGAAATTTTTACCGCAAATTCCATATGTCGCAAGCTCATTTTTTGCCCCTTCGGTTGAAATTTTATAGCCTTTAGCTATTAAATTATATACCAAATAACATTTGACTTACATAAAGATTTAATATAAAATTACGATATTAATCTTAAAGATTAAGAAATTTCTAAGTAAAGGGGCAAATATGCAGAGACGCGACATACTGAAAATGGGTATGGTAGGAGCCGGCGCGCTCGCACTCGGCGCGGTAAATGCGCAAGCGAGCGCGGTAGACGCAAAGGACGTTAAATTTGACGAGGAGTGGGATGTAATCATCATCGGCAGCGGTTTTGCAGGGCTTGCGACGGGTTTAAAAGCGGCGCAAAAAGGAAACAAAGTCTTGATCCTCGA
>NZ_CALEDC010000509.1 GCF_937949835.1 uncultured Campylobacter sp. | reverse complement strand
AGGAAATTTATTATTTTTAGTTTTGTGAAAAATTAAAAATAATGCTATCTTAATTTTTAATATTTTATTTTTTATTAAGATTAAGAGATTAGAATTTTAAAAAAATAAAAGGGAAGAAAATGGACTTTAAAAGAGCAAGCAACTCTACGGACAAATTAGATGAATTTATAGCTGGGGCGGACACGCAAAAAGAAGCGCCGGCAAAAAAGAGCAAAGCGGCGATAGGAACGAAATTTTCAAAGGAACTGGCCGTAAAAATACGAAAAAAATATCCGACGTATACGCTGGCCAAATTTATAGAGCTCGCCCTAACGACGCCGATACCGCATATAAAAGACGATGTGCTGATAACAATTTATGATCAGGCCAAATGGTTCAACACCAGCATGAGCGAGTTTGTGCGGTTCAAAATGGGGCTTATCGAGGCGCCGCAGCCAAACGATCCAAAGGACATGCAGCATATAAAAAATTATATCGTATTCGTAAGTGATGCCAAGAAAGAGAAAATCAGGCAAATCGCAGAGAACCTAGAAGTAAGCATCCTGACGTATTCAGACGTTAAAATTTTAGCCACATACGAGCTAAAGGATATTTTTACCTTTGACGAACTGATGCAGTTTAAGGCTGAAGCGAACAACTATGACCTAGACACGGACGAATACATCGCGATGAGAATAAGAGGATAGAGCAGAGCCGGGCGATTTACTTACGCCGGGAATCGCATTATTTTAAGATAATTTTAAGTCCCCAGAAGCCCTATAAGCGACGAACGAAGTCAAAGACGATAAGTTGGACACCCAAAGCGGCAGGGGCTCGGTTTTAAGCCCCTATCTTTTCTGTTTTTTCATTTAAAATAAATTTGAACGAATAGCCGACTACTGCTTTTTTGTTTTTATTTGAGATTTGCTTTTCAAATATCAGTTTCTTAAAATAGCTCTCATTTAGCTCGTTAATGGACGGTTGGATTACCCGACAGTCGATATCTTTTGATCCGTAGCATTCAGGCGCAGACATAAAATTTTCAAAATCAGATCTAGTAAAATTTACGCATTTAAAGCCATCTTTATCGGGCTTTATATTTTCATATTGTTGCAAGAGCCGGTATAAGGTCTTTGCAAATTTGCCCCTAATCGCAACGAAATCGTAAAGGTTTATCCTCATAAATTTAAGAGTTCCAAAAAGGACGTCAAGAGCGCGCTTATTCATTCTGAAACGAAGAATCTGCTTGTTTCTAAAAGTATCGATATCGATAAAGAATACACCGACGCTTAAAATTTCATCGTCTTCCGTATGGGTAATCGATCTATAAATCGCCGAACCTTTGCGACCTAAAACCTTATCGATAAATACCTTTATTTCGTCATTGAATCTGGTTTTATTTATCCCTTTTTCATAAAAACGCGCAAGCTCGGAATACGGCATATCGATAAAGCCTTTATTTTCGGTATAGCCCATTTCTTTGGCATACCAGCAGATCGTAAAGAAAATATCATAATCCCTAGCCGTGAAATTAACCGGGAACAACACAGAGTTCATTTTGTTTCGAAAGACAAGCATGCCGCTCTTTTCGGCCTTAACAACTCTACTGGCTTTTAACACGAAATCACCTTTCTCAAAATAGAAAGAAATTTCACTCATATCTATACCTCGCAGTTTAAAGATTTAACTGCTATAATAGAGTAAATTTAATGTGTTGCGACTTAAATTTTAAAATTTTGAGCACCCAATTTCACCCTATTACGCGCCAATAATGATCTCGCTAGGCTCGATGATCGCCGTTACTTCATCTCCTACTCCTAGAGCCATCGCGGTGGCAGATTCTCGCGTGATGATCGCGGTGATGTTTTGATGCGAGCTTGTGCCTAGACAGATCTCTGCGTTTACCGCGCCGATTTTGACCTCGCTAATCGTGCCTTTGATTTGATTCGTCGTGCTAAGTTTTAGCTTCTCCGAGCTTCCTTTGGCAATGATGACGCTTGGAGCCTTGAATAAAAACAGCACATCCTTGCCAGCCTTTAGCCCTAAATTCTTTTCGCTCTCTACGGTTACCGTCGCGCATAAAATTTCGCCGCCTGCGAGTTTAGCCGTGATTTGAGAATTTACAGCGCCTGTTTGAACATCCGTAATCTCAACGCTTAGCTGATTGCGCGCAGAAAGCTTCATACCGATCTTCTCTAAGCTTAAAAGGCTCTCTTCGGTGATCTCGTCAAGCTTTAAAATTTCACTCAAAAACGTCTCGCCTGCGTGGCTGATAGCATCATAGGCGCGAATCAGCTTGTGAGCGTAGGGGGTAAGCTCCGAGCCGCTATTTTTCTTAGTGCCTTGAGTGCGGACGATGAGCGGCTTTTTGCTCGCGTTGTTGATTAAATTTAACGCATCCCAGCCGTTTTTATACGACACTCCTACGATCTCTGCGGCCTTTGTAATACTTTTAGTCTCATCTACGGCCTTAAGCAGCTTAATGTGCTTGGCTAAAAGCGATGCTTTGTTGCCAAGCAGGAATTCCAAAGCAAATTTTGCGTCCATTTTCATCCTTTCTTATTTACTTTCGCGTGATTTTATAATATATCCTCTGATATATTTCTTAAAGAGCCATAAGCTTTATTCTGCGATATAAAGAGAGAAATTCTATACGAAATTTTACCCTTATTGACAAAATTTCTTTAAATTTGTAAAATCGCCATTTTGATTTATAAAGAAGGGTCGCATTTGAAATTTATAAAAATTCTATTCTTAGCCGCGGCATTGGCACTTTGCGGCTGCTCGCAAAAGCAAGACGTAGCGCCTAGCGATACGGATGGTTTTGACGAGGAGTTCGCCAAGCGCGAGGTTTTCGATCCGCTTAGCGGCTATAACCGCGTTATGACGAGCTTTAACGACGTATTTTACTCATACATATTAACCCCCGTAGCCAGCGGTTACGACTATGTAATGCCCGATCCGATCCAGGGCGCGTTTTCAAATTTTTTCTATAATATTTTATATCCGATGAGGCTCGTAAACAACCTATTGCAGGGTAAATTTGAAAATTCTTGGGACGAGACGAAGCGATTTTTGATCAATTCGACCGTCGGCTTCGGCGGGCTTAATGATATGGCAGGCAAATACTACGGAATTCCGCGCCACGACGAGGATTTCGGGCAGACGCTCGGATATTGGGGCGTGCCGGCGGGTCCTCACATCGTCTGGCCGATCTTAGGACAGAGCAATCTCCGCGATACAGCGGGGCTTGTAGGAGATTATTTTTCAAACCCGATAAATTATATTAAAGACGGCACGGTACGAAACTCCGTCAATGGATTTAGAATATTTAACGACTACTCGCGCGATCCAAAATTTTATGAAAAAATGACCAAAGATGCGGTGGATCTGTATCCATTTTTACGCGATGCTTACGAGCAAAATCGCGAGAAACTAATAAAGGAATAACAATGAAAATTTTAAAAGTTCTAGCGCTTTGCGGAGCGCTTTTGATCTCGGCGCACGCCATTAACGATGCGGATATCGAGCCCGTGATGAGCCAAAAGGTCGCCGAGGCCGTAGGCATTATGCGAAGCAGCGCGCCCAAAGACGCAAAGCCCGCGAAAATCTTTGCGCTTTTCGACGGCTATTTTGATTATAAGATGATGGCAAAGCTCTCGCTTGCGAAGCATTACGCTAGCCTTAGCCCAGCGCAGATCGCGGAATTTAACAAAGCTTTCGAGGCGCATCTAAAGCGCTCCTTTATCGAAAAGCTTTCGCTTTATACCGATCAGGATATGAAGGTGCTAAGTAAACAAAGCCCGAGCGATAAGCGCCGCGTGCTAAAAACGCAGGTCATCGGCGAGCAGAAAAATTACGACATAGATTTTAAATTTTATCCTAACGGCTCTGATTGGCGCATCTACGATGTCGATATCGTGGGCGTCAGCTTAATTCAGACCTACCGCTCGCAGCTAGGCGACGTAACGCAAAGCTTGGGCTTTGACGAGCTTATAAAGCGGCTAAATTCCACTGTCATCAATAGCGGCGAATAGCGGCACGCCTAAAAGAGCGGTATTTGAAAAAAATTTTTCGCTTAATCGTCGCGTTTCCGAAAATCACGCTCGCGCTGTTTACGGCGCTGGCGCTCTTTTTCGGATATTACTCCACAAAGCTCGAGATCGACGCTTCGAGCCAGACGCTTCTACTAGATAATGACAAAGACCTTCAAATTTGGCGCGAAGTATCCAAACGCTACGAAACGCCGAATTTCTTGGTGCTTGCATACACTCCCGCGGGCGATCTTTTAGCGCCCGAGACGATCCGCAAAATAGCGCAGATGGACGCAGCTTTTTCCAAGCTGGATTTCGTCGCTAGCGTCACGGACATCACGAATGTGCCGCTTTTGCTAAACAAAGGTGGCGGTATGAGCGAGCTGCTTAAGCACATACCCACTCTTACCGACGCGGACGTAAATTTAACCGCGGCTAGGCGCGAGTTCGCCACAAGCCCCTTTTACGCATCAAATTTAGTAAGCGCCGATTTTCGCACTACCGCAATTTTAATAAATTTAAAGCCGCAGACCCGCTACGAGGAGCTTTTGCGCCTAAGAGACGGGGCTAAAAGCGCTCTAGAGCAAGCGGAGCACGAGGGCAACCGCTCGGGGGCTCAAATTTCACAGCTCAAAGACGCGCTTAAAGTTGCGGAGCAAAATTTCAAATCCTACCGCGACGAGCTGCGCGAAAAGGATCACCGCGACATTGTGGCTTTGCGCGCGCTGATCGCGGGCTTTGAGAAGGAATTTGCGGGCGACCGATTGTTTCTAGGCGGACTGAATATGATCGCAGACGATATGGTGGGCTACGTCCGCTCGGATCTGGCGACCTACGGACTCGGCGCCTTGGTGCTTCTGTTAGCTTGCTTTTGGCTCTTTTTTAGACAGGCGAAATTTATCCTGCTACCGCTTATCATCTGCGCGTATTCGGTCGTGCTCGCAGCGGGATTATTCGGCTTTTTGAGCTTTGAGGTCACGGTGATTAGCTCAAATTTCATAGCGCTTCAACTCATCATAACGGTTTCGGTCTGTATCCACCTAATCGTCGCCTACCGCGAGTTTAGCGCGCGCTTTCACGCCTTTTCGCAGCGCCAGCTCGTTTATGCGGTGCTGCGCGAGCGCGCAAGACCCTGCTTTTTCGCAATCTTTACGACCGTTATCGGCTTTATGTCGCTAATTTTTTGCGATATAAAACCCGTAATTTCTCTGGGAATTATGATGAGCGTAGGCATCAGTATCTCGCTAGTTACGGCATTTGGAGTATTCGGCGCGGTTATGTCGCTTCTAAGGCGCACGCACAATAACCGCAGCTTCGAGCAGCACTTTAAATTTACGCTTTGGTGCGCCGAAACGGCGCTACGTAGCAGAAGCGCGGTCTATGGCGTGTGCGCTGCGGCGGTGATCTTTGGACTATACGGTATCTCGCAGCTACGCGTCGAAAACAGCTTCATCGGCTACTTCAAAAAAAGCACCGACATCCGCGCAGGCATGGAGGTCATCGATACAAATCTCGGCGGAACGATCCCGCTTGATATCGTCGTTAAATTTAAAAGCGCGGGCGGCGCGGATTCTGCTAGCGAGAGTGAAAATTCCGCGAGCGGCAGCGCAAATTCTAAGAACGGCGAAAATTCTAATCCCGCGGGGCAAAATTTTATCGCGCATAATTCCGCTTCTCAGAATTCTACCGCTACGGCGCAAAATTCTATTGCAGAAAATTCTATGCCCCAAGGCTCCGCTGCGGCAACACAGCCAAGCGACGCCGTAAATTTAGATCAAACCCGCGCCGCAAATTTAGAGCAGAATTCCCGAGCAAAGCTCAGTCACGACATCGCAAACAAGCGACACCATAAATTTAGAGCAGAATTCCACCGCGAGCGACGATTTTGGCGATTTCGAAGCCGAATACGCCGCCAACGAAAACAAGCCGCAGTATTGGTTCACCTCCGAAAAGATGCGTATCATCAGCAAAATAGATGATTTTTTGAAGGACAAAAACGTCACGGGACACGAGTTTATCGGCAACGTAAGCTCGCTCGCATCGCTTTTAAAGCTCGGCAAGCAGATTAATCAGGGGCGCGATCTGGACGATCTGAGCCTTGCTCTAATCTACTCTGAAATGCCCGCAAACTACCGCGAAATGGTGCTTTCGCCCTTTGTGAATATCGAAGCGAACGAGGCGCACTTTAGCGTCCGCACGATAGACAGCGATCCGCGCTTACGCAGAGCAAAATTCCTAAAAGATCTGCAAAGCGGGCTAAATTCTTTGCTCGAGGGCGAGCAGGCAAGCGCACAGATTAGCGGCATAATGGTGCTTTATAACAATATGCTTCAAAGCCTGATGAGCTCACAGATAGACACTCTGGGTATCACCGTGCTCGTGCTTTTCGTGCTTTTCGTGATCATCTTTCGCTCCTTTTCATACGCACTTATCGCGATCGTCGTAAATTTAATCCCGCTTTGCGCCTGCTTCGGCATCATGGGCGTTGCGGGCATCCCGCTGGATATCATGAGTATCACGATAGCGGCGATTAGCATCGGTATCGGCGTGGACGATGTCATCCACTATATCTATCGCTACAAGCGGGAGTTTGCGTGCCTGGGCGACGAGGCTGCGGCTATCCGCGCGAGCCACGCAAGTATCGGATACGCGATGTATTATACGTCGTTTGCGATCATTTTGGGCTTTAGCGTGATGATGATGAGTAATTTCTGGCCTACGATCTACTTCGGGATGTTAATATGTCTGGTGATGAGCCTGCTTCTTTTAGGCGCGCTCATAATCCTGCCGTCGCTAATAATGAGCCGAAAGAGCTTAAAATTTAGCCTCTTTAAAGCTAAATAAATTTTATCTCGCTATAATTCCCGCATTTGGAGAGGATGGCGACCTGGTGGCGTCTGCGGACTTCAAATCCGATAGGAGGGCGGTTGACCGTTTTCCGGGGGGTTCGATTCCCTCCCTCTCTCGCCGAATTCTTTTAAAAATTCCATCTTTAAATTTTATCTTTCACGCTTTTAGCTACGTACTTCGCGAATTTATCTCAAATTTCAGCCCTAAATTTACCCGTTTTTAAGCAGGTGGGGGGGGTAGCATTGCTCGTTAACTTTTCTTGAAGTAGCGAGTATGAAATACGCATTAGGCGCCGTGCTTGCCACGTTGATTTCAACAGGATGCGGAGCGGATGAGATACAGCTCGTGAAAGACTACACTTTGCCTGATTTCAAGTCTATGAGTATCGGTACGGCGATAGAGGGTTCGAAAATCTGCAAAAATATCACCTGGAGTAAAGAGGAAAATAGCGGATTAAAAACGGTTAAGATGGTCTGCGACGTGGATGTAGAGCAGAGGCTTAAATCATATAAACAAGAGATGTTGGACTCATCTTTAAAAAGGGTTATGACTTTTTATGAGGGCAAGGCTTACGACGCGCAGGGTTTGTTTAAGCCGGCAAAAGAATACTGCAAATTAAACGAAGCTAAATTTCAAGAAACGCTTAAAAATCAAAGGCAAAATAGAATTTTTGAGGAGGAATGGAAGTCGGTCGATTGCGACGACAAACTAAAAGGGGAGATACTAAAAGAAAGCAATACCGAAATCTACATAGACTCTATTATGGAGCGCTTAAAAGCAGCCATTTATTACTCGCAAATAACGGCAGAGCAATTGGACGCGAGCTTCGGACATAAAGAAGATGGGTTATCAAAGCTTGCTATCGAGCTAAATTTTATCGTAAATGAGGGTAAAAGCGTAACTCTGTCTGATAAATTTAAACTTATCACGAACGGTAAAGAAGATCCCGTAAATAAAATGAAGTCAAAAGATGTCATAGCGGGCTTCTACGAAAGGCAATAAGCGCCTCATCTCGCGGCTAAATTTTATGAAATTTTAAAATTTAGCCGCTTTTTATATCAAAATTTCATTCAAAATTTTATGTGAAGTTTTAAATTTAAAGCGCGGCGGAAGCAGTTTTGCCCGCCGCGCTGTGAAATTTTACGCCGAGCACAAGCTTATTTATCGTGTCCTTGCAGATACGCGATCGCGCTAAGAGCGGCAACCGCGCCGTCGCCTGCCGCGCAAACGACCTGTTTAGGCGCATCCTGCCTCATATCGCCCGCCGCAAATAGCCCGTGTACGCTTGTTTGCATCTTTAAATTTACTGCGACCTGTCCGCCCGGCGTGACGTCGCAGATAAACTTGCCGCTTTCGTCTTTTAGCACCTCGTTTCGTACGTCAAGCCCCACGAATACGAAGATCCCGGGTAGTTGCAGCTCACGCGCAGCGCCGCTTGTTTTATCCTTGACAACTATGCCCGTCACGCCGCTTGCATCGCCCTTGATCTGCTCTACGAGCGCGTTTGTGATGAGCTCGATATTCTCACTTTCGCGCACCTTTTGCACAGTCGAAGGCGCGGCGCGAAACTCATCGCGGCGATGGATCAGATAGACTTTAGAACAGATTTTAG
>NZ_CALEDC010000508.1 GCF_937949835.1 uncultured Campylobacter sp. | reverse complement strand
CCTTGCTGGCTTTTAAATCGCGGGATTTTAAAAAATCGCTGCGAGCTTGAGCGGTAAAATTTAAAGAAGCGGATCGCTTGAGGGCTACCGATATATCGATAGCCCGTCGCCAATGAAGCTGCGAGCGCTCAATAAGCACGGCATTTTGAGTCTTACAATACTCTAAAATATAAAGAATTTCGGCGCCAAAATTAAACGCGATCGGCGGGCACATACTTACCGGCGTATGCTACGGATTTTGCGGCGAAATTTAAAGCACGGCTTTGCAAGATTTAGCGGGTGCGAGTTTTGCAGAAGCGCAGCTGCACGGACGATGCGAATGCGCGGCAAATTATCATAAATTTAAAGCGTAGCGGCGCTGCGCGATCTCATCAAATATGCAGAAAATTTTACGGCAAATTTAAAACGCAGTCTCGCGGAATTTAGTGCGGCGGATTATAAATGCGGTTTGCAGCGGTTAATGCAGTAAATTTACTACGCGGTTGCAGTTAAATTTTTCCGCCGCGCGGAGTAAATGCCGCGCATAAATTGAATTCGCCGCGTAGAAGCTAAATTTCGCGTCGCAGTTAAATCCACAATAAGTTAAATCGGCAGCGAGCTCAAACGCTGTAAATTTAGAGCCCGCAGGCGTAAGCGCTTGACTTAGGCTGAGCTGCGATCTTTTATTATATAAGATACCTATTGTTCGCATTCCCGCAGCTGTCTAAGACAAACCGCGCCGCACTTTAAATTTTAAAATTTTATTTGAATAAGCTATTTACGCTCTCGTCGTGATATACGCGCCTGATGACCTCGCCGAAGAGCGGAGCGACGCTGATTACCTTGATGCGGTCGCTTTCCTGCTTTAGCGGGATCGTGTCGGTCACGACGAGGCCGTCCAGCGCGCCGCTTTCGATGCGCTCATATGCCGGGCCGCTTAGCACGGCGTGCGTACAAAACGCGCTGACACTCTTCGCGCCCTGTTCCTTAAACGCGCCCGCGGCCTTGACGATGGTGCCCGCGGTATCGATCATATCGTCGATTAGGATCACGTCCTTGCCCGCGACGTCGCCGATGATGTTCATCACCTCGCTTTTGTTCGCCTCCTCGCGGCGTTTATCGACGATGACGAGATCGAGCGAGAGCTTTTTGGCGAAGCTTCTGGCGCGCGCGACGCCGCCCACGTCGGGGCTAGCGATGATCGGATTTTTTAAATTTTTCTCTTTCAGGTAGTCCAAAAATATCAGTGAGCCGTAGAGGTTATCGACGGGCACGTCGAAAAAGCCCTGTATCTGCCCCGCGTGCAGATCCATCGTGACGACGCGGTCGATGCCTGCCGTCTGCATCATATTTGCCACGAGCTTCGCGCTGATCGGCACGCGCGGGGCTGCCTTGCGGTCTTGGCGAGCGTAGCCGAAGTATGGCACGACGGCCGTGATCGAGTTCGCGCTGGAGCGCTTTAGCGCGTCTGTTAGGATCAAAAGCTCCATTAGATTGGAGTTTGCGGGCGCGCATGTGGGCTGGATGACGAAGACGTCCTTACCGCGCACGCTCTCGCCGATCTGGACGCTGATTTCGCCGTCGCTGAAGGTTTTGATCGCGCATTCGCTAAGCGGTAGCGAGAGATATTTGGAGATTTTTTTGGCAAATTCGGGATTTGCGGTGCCGGAGAAAATTTTATATCCGCGCATTTTGATGACCTTTGGATTGAAATTTGCTCGAATTCTACACCAAAAGCGCTAAATTTTAGCTAATTCGCTCGTCGCGCTCGCGTAAAATTCATAAGCGAGCATCGCGGACCGCTGCCCGTTTTCTGGATAAATTCTTTAAAATTCTATGGCGGCTCGGCTTGCCGCGGTTTTACCATGGCGAAATTTTAGCTGCGGATTGCGGCGTCCGCGGGTCATCGGAGCCCACTTTTGTGCTAGTAGCTGCGCGGATGCGGCTAAAACCGTATTGAAAAGTTTTATGAAAGTCTGAGGGGGCGCATCAAACAGGGGTACGGCCAAAACCTTATCGCGGAGGGCATGGTGCCGATGAGCGCGAAATTTTATATTTGCGATACAGATGAGCAGAATTTTATCTTTGGAATTATAGTGAGTGCGCGTTTAAATTTAGATTTTGAGCTTGCGCGGGACAGACTGCGCGAATACTTTGTGGCGCGCTAAATTTAGGCTGCCGCGGCGCATAAATTTTTAGATTTCTTAGGCGGTTAAATTTAAAGTCTGCTTTGGCGAAAATTCAAAGCTCGCTTTGACGATCAAATTTAAAGCTTGCTGTTTAGAGCTCGATCGCGCGCTGCAAAATTTTAAAATTTATCGCGCGACTTTGGTCTGTCACGTAAATTTAGACACCGCCCTTGCGCGCTTAAATTTTAAAATCGCACAGGCTCTCTCGCC
>NZ_CALEDC010000507.1 GCF_937949835.1 uncultured Campylobacter sp. | reverse complement strand
CGCAGATCCACAAGCTTGGCATTGACCGCTACAACGCTTACGCTATTTAGCAGCATATACGAAGTGCCGTATTTGACGACATCCATGTATAGCACGGCATCTGCGCCGAAAATTTGTCTTAGCTTGTGCGCGGAGACGTTTTGGATCTCGCTCGCTTCGTAAATTCCGTTATTTTTGAAGGTCTCATGCACGAGCGCAGGCGAAAATACGTAATAGCCCGCCTCGCTTAGCGGATAGATCGCGTTGGCAAGCACGGCAGCACTTGCGTCCACTTCGGTCGTTTCGTTTGTCGGCATTAGCACCAAAATCGATCGAGGCTTAGCCTGCTGAAGCGCCGAGTAGTCATAAATTTCAGGCTCACTTAGAGCGCACGCATTAAAAAACAGCGCCACGAATACGCTAAAAATCGCTATTTGAGCTTTATTTTTCATTTTTTAGCCTTTTTATTCGTTTTGCCGCCCTGCTTTGCGGCAACTTTGCCTTGCTTTACAGAGGCTGCTTTGGCGGCTTCGCGTCCGCTTGATCCTTGGACTTTATCGGCGCCCGGCTTGGCCGCAGCCTCAGCTTTTTTAAGCGCGGCGGGGTTTGTAACGAAGGTCAAAAACGGCTTTGATTCAGGGAAGGCCTGAGCTTCTTTTTCAAAGTTTTCCCTCGCCCTCGCGCCGTTACCCGCGCTTAGATACAAAAGCCCCAGATGCGAATAAAGTCCCGGCGGGACTTTAAGCCCTTTTTCGTATGCCTTTTGGATAGATTTTTCAAGCGCTTCGATCTGTTCGCCTACGTCGCCTTCCTGCTTTAGATACTGATAGGTCGAGTCCGTGTAGCTGCCGTCCCAGTAATAAATTTGATTCCGGCTCCCGCCGCCGCAGCCGCAAAAGATCACGGCAGCAGCGGCAAGCGCAAGAGCGCTACCTGCTTTCAAATTTTATCCTTATCTTAGTTTAAACGCGCCGTTTTCAAGGCCGTTTACGAGATTATTGACCGCTTCGATGATCGCTAGGCTTAGCACCTTGCCGTTTAGCGTCGAATCATAGCCCGCAGTGCCGCCGAAACCTAACACTTCGCGGTTTGATAGCTCGTATTCGCCCGCGCCCTGAGTCGAAAAGACCACCTCGGACGTCCTGACGTCAACGATGTTTAAATTTACTTTAGAATACGCGGTTTGGGTCTTTCCCTTGCCTAAAATTCCAAACAGCTGATGATCTCCAGTCGTCTTGCGGCCAAACTCAGTCACATCGCCGGTGATAACGTATCTGGCGCCTTTTAAGTTTTGTGCGCTTTTGGAGATTGCGCTTTCCTCTTTGATGGCGCGCATATTCGTGCGGTCAAGCACCGAGAAACGTCCTGTTTGTTGTAAGCTTGAGATCAAAATTGTCTGCGCTTGGTTGCCCAGTCTGTCCTCCCCGTCGGAGAACACCCCGTTGTTGTAAGAGGACTGGTTGTTAAAGCGTCCTACCGACACGGCGATCCGCTCGCCCGAGTAATTGGTGTTTAGACTCGCTACCGTAGGGGTTTGCACTACGCGAGAGCTTTCTTTCGCGCATCCGCTAAATAGCGCCAGCACCGAAGCCGCAATAACGGCAGCCGATATGGTTTTTTTGAAATTCATTCTTTACTCCTTGAAAAAATTTACGTATAATATCTCATTTTTTCTTAAAATTTTATGTATAAATTTAAGCGCATGAATTTAGCAAAACGGGAGCGATTATGCTTAATATTTTACTGGTCGAAGACGACGAGGCTTTGAGCTCGGTGATAAGAGAAAAACTGCTTGATGAGGGCTTTAACGTGAGCTGCGCCTTTGATGGCAAGCAGGCGACAGAGGCGTTAGACGAGGCGCACTTCGATCTGATCATCTCGGACGTGATGATGCCTAAGATGGACGGCTTTGAGCTTAGCAGATACGTTAGGCGCGACGGCAAGAGCCAGCCGATACTGATTATAACGGCAAAAAGCGAGATCGAGGATATGCAGACTGGCTTTAAAAGCGGCGCGGACGATTATATGAGCAAGCCGATAAATTTAAAAGAGCTCGTGCTGCGCGTGCATGCGCTGCTAAGGCGAGCCAAGATCGCGAACGAAAAGCGGCTTCTCATAGGCGGAAGCGAGCTTGACTACGATACGCTTAGCGTCTGCGCGGCGGGCGAGCGGATAAGTCTGGCGCCGAAGGAATTTCGTCTTTTATTTCTGCTGCTAAGCTACGCGGGCAGAATTTTTACGAGGTTTGAGATAATGAGCGAAATTTGGGGCTACGAAACGGACAGCGACGAGCGCGTCGTAGATACGCACATCAAAAAGCTACGGGCGAAATTTGAAAACTCCAAGGACTTTGAGATAATCACCGTGCGCGGGCTCGGCTACAAAGCCGTAAAAAAGGAGCGAGCATGAAAAAATACCTCATCAGCCTCAAAAGCTTCATCGCGTTTTACTCTTCGCTCGCATTCGGCGTGATAAATTTCATCGTCTGCTTCGCGGTTTGCATGCTTTTTTACATAGGCATCGGCGGCAAGATCGGCGGCTTTTGGGACGGAGTGGCGCTGTGCGCGATCATCTGTCTAATCACGATGGCGCTAAATTTTACCCTGCTTTACTTCGGACTTAAAATTTTATTTCGCCCGATCAAGCGGCTACTAGGCGCGATCACCGCGATCGCAAACGGCGATTTTGAGGCGCGCGCCGAGCGCAAGATACACAGGTACCGCACTGATTACGTCTATATGCACGAGCTGGACGAGCTCGTAGTAAACGTCAATAAAATGGCGCAGAAGCTGCAAAAGCACGAGCAGCTACAAAAGGAGTTCGTCTCAAACGTCTCGCACGAGATGAAAACGCCGATCTCCTCGATCGCCGCGTTAAGCGAGATGATCGAGGGCGGCGTGAGTGAGGAGCGCGCGGTGCGATACGCAGCCTCCATCGGCGCGGAAGCAAACCGCCTAAGCAAGCTCTGCACCGATATGCTAAAACTAACGAGACTCGATAGCGGCGCGGCGGTGCGCCTAGATGAGACGGTACGTATCGACGAGCAGCTTAGGCAATGCATCATATCGCTGAGCCAAAACTATGGAGAGCGCGAGTTTGAGCTCGATCTAACGCCGCTTAGCGTGCGATCAAACGCGGGGCTGCTAAATCAAATTTGGCGAAATTTGATCGAAAACGCGCTTAAGTACTCGCGCTCGAGCGGTAAAATTTTCGTTTGTTGCTGCGCTTACGATGGCTTTGCGCAGGTGAGCATCAAAGACGAAGGCATCGGCATCTCGCGCGAGAAGCTGGATAAAATTTTTGACCGATTTTATCAGTGCGAGGAATCGCACAAACAGCTCGGCAGCGGACTTGGGCTTAGCATCGTACGCAGAGCGCTCGATATTTTAGGCGGGCAGATCGAATACGAAAGCGAACCCGGCGTCGGAACCGAGGCGCGCGTTAAAATTCCGCTTTAAATTTCAGATCAAGACGGCGCGGATGAGCTGCGTCTTGCAATTCGTAGCTCGCCGTAAAATTTCG
>NZ_CALEDC010000506.1 GCF_937949835.1 uncultured Campylobacter sp. | reverse complement strand
TATCTCACACTTTTCTACGATCGTTTCTATCTGTATCTTGCACTCTTTTATGCGCGCGATTTAGTTTTTGGCGCTAAATTTAAGCAATATAAACCCCGCGGCACCCGAAACTACCGAACCTAGCAAGATAGCGAGCTTGTCGGTGTAGGCAAAGGCGTCCGTGTCGTTGTAGGCTAGGCCGTTAACGAAAAGGCTCATCGTAAATCCTACGCCGCAAAGTAGCGCGATGCCGTAAAGTTGGATGAAATTTGACCCCTCCGGTAGCTTGGCTAGCTTAAATTTGATCGCCAAAAAGCTAAAAGAAAATACCCCGACTTGCTTGCCGACGAAAAGCCCCAGCGCCGTGCCTAGCGCGACCGGAGACAAAATCTCGTCCAGTCCGACGCCTCGCAGTGAGATGCCTGCGTTTACGAAGGCAAATATCGGCAGCACGCCAAACGCTACCCAGCCGTGCAGGTCGTGCTCGATGCTTTTTAGCATAGATTTGCCCGGCTCGTCTTTAAAGCTAAGCGGTATGAAAAAGGCCGCCACGACGCCGGCAAGCGTGGCGTGAACGCCTGATTTTAGCACTGCTACCCACATCACCGCGCCTACGATCAGATACGCCGCCTTGCTCTTTACACCGAGTCTGTTTAGCACGAAAAGCGCGGCTAGACAAACGCTCGCGACCGCAAGCATTTGGGCGTTAAGCTCGCTCGTGTAAAATAGCGCGATAATCACGATCGCGCAAAGGTCGTCGACGATCGCTAGCGTCATGAGGAAAATTTTTAAACTAGTCGGTACGCGAGGCCCGAGTAAGCTCAAAATCCCCAGAGCAAACGCGATATCCGTCGCCGTCGGTATCGCCCAGCCGCCAAGCGCGAAGGAGTCGTGCTTCGTAAAAAGATAGAAGATAACCGCGGGCACTATCAGGCCGCCTGCCGCGCCGATCGCTGGCAGCGCGATTTGCGACGGATTTTTTAGCTCGCCCTCCAGCACCTCGCGCTTTAGCTCAAGTCCGATGAGAAAGAAAAATACCGCCATCAACCCGTCGTTCACCCACAAGATCAGGGGTTTGCTTAGTCCGTATGCGCCGAAGCTCATGGTAAATTTGGTATTTAAAAATTCGTTGTAAAAATCGCTCAAAAACGTATTTTGACACAGTAGCGCCGCGACCGTAGCGATCATCAGCAAAATCCCGCCGCTAGCTTCGTGTTTTAAAAACTCTTTTATTCCGCCCATTTTGCTTCCTTTTTATAAATTTTGGCGATTATAGCGTATTTTTACGCTCGCATAAAATTCGGGCGAATTTGGCTATAATCAAGTCAAATTTAAAGGTAAATTTAGTAGACGCGTCGCTAAAATTTGCCATGCCGCGCTTGCGGGAGCGGGACGCTTGCACACGGTTTTTATAAATTAAGGAGCGAAAATGAATGAAATTTTAGATATATGTAAGCGTGCAAAGGCTGTTTGCGGCGAGCTTTTGAGACTTGATAGCAGGGCTAAATTTGAAATTTTAAACGCCGTGGCGGACGAGCTGCTAGCGCAAAAAGAGGCTATAAAAGCGGCAAACGCCAAAGACCTTGCAAACGGCGAGGAATCGGGCCTCCGCGCAGCGATGCTAGACCGTCTAAGGCTAACGGACGCCCGTATCGAGGCTATGGCGCAGGGCGTGCGCGAGGTGGCGGGCTTTGCCGAGGTCGTAGGCGAAAATTTAGGCGGCTGGAGCCATCCAAACGGTATGCAAATCAGCCGCGTGCGCGTGCCGCTGGGGGTGCTCGGCATCATCTACGAAAGCCGCCCAAACGTCAGCATCGACGCGGCGGCTTTGGCGCTAAAAAGCGGCAACGCGGCGATCCTGCGAGGCAGCGCCAGCGCGCTAAATTCAAACATCTTTTTAGTAAATTTATTTAACGAAGCGGGGGTGAAATTCGGCTTACCGACGGGCGCAGTGCAGCTCGTGGAGAGCGCCGAACGCGAAGTAGTGGCGCAAATGGCGAAAATGAGCGAGTATATCGACGTTTTGATACCGCGCGGCGGCAAGAGCTTAAAAGATTTTATCGCGCAAAACGCGACCGTGCCGATCATCATGACGGGCGCGGGGGTGTGCCACATTTTCGTCGATGAGAGCGCAAATTTAAAGCAGGCCGCAAAGATAATCAAAAACGCCAAAACCCAGCGCCCGAGCGTCTGCAACGCCGTTGAGTGCGTGCTTTTACACGAGCGCGTGGCGGGCGAAATTTTGCCTGAGCTGGTGCGCGAGATGCCCGAGGTCGAGTTTCGCGTGAGCGAGCAGCTTTTGAGCGCGTGCGCGGATCTGCGAAACGCAAAAAACGTCAAGCTCGCAGGCGAGAGCGACTTTGGCGCCGAGTTTTTGGATCTCGTGCTAGCCGTGCGCGCGGTGCGGGATACGGATGAGGCGATAAGCTTTATAAATGCGCATTCTAGCGGGCATTCGGACGCGATTTTAAGCGCGGATTACGCGAACGTCGAGCGGTTTTTAAACGAAGTGGGCAGCGCGATCGTCTATGCCAACGCATCGACGCGTTTTAGCGACGGCAGCGAGTTTGGATTCGGCGGCGAGATCGGCATCAGCACGCAAAAGCTGCACGCCAGAGGGCCGATGGGGGTGAGGGAGCTCACGACCTATAAATACGTCGTCCGCGGAGGCGGGCAAATTCGCTAGCGGCTCGTCTTTTTCAAAAGGATCATCTTGCGAGCGCTTTTGAGA
Organism: uncultured Campylobacter sp.; assembly: GCF_937949835.1. Classification (GTDB taxonomy): domain Bacteria; phylum Campylobacterota; class Campylobacteria; order Campylobacterales; family Campylobacteraceae; genus Campylobacter_B. The sequence continues at coordinate 1,968 of NZ_CALEDC010000506.1, read as the reverse complement.
GAAATTTTGCTTCTCTTGCGCTCGCAACTGCAAGCAGAAGTCTAGCTTGCGCAAAATTTTAGCTTCCAACTCAAAAAATCGCCTCGAAATACTTGCAAATCTTATTTTGTATCGCAGGCTAAATTCGGTCTGTGATACTTTTACCTAATAAACTTGAAATTTTATAAATCACCTCTGTCAAAATTTTAAAAATATATGAGCTAAAGTTTTGTCATACAGGCGAAATTTTGTATCACGTCTTACTAAAATTTAAAATTTTAATAAAAATTATATATTCCGCACGATATAATCGCGCATCTGCTCGCAGCGCGAGCGATAGCTAAATTTCAAGGAGATTCAATGAAAATATTTAAAGCCCTGCTCGCAACAGCGCTGATCACCGCCACCCTAAGCGCTAAGACGCTCAAAGAGGGCACGCTCGTAATAGCCACGGAGGGGACTTACTCGCCGTATTCTTTCTATGATGAGAAAAATAATCTTACCGGCTTTGATGTCGATATCGCTCGCGCACTGGCAAAAGAGCTAGGGCTAAAGGCGGAATTTTTAACCGCGCCGTGGGATGCGATGCTCGCGGCATTTGACGCAGGCAAAGCGGACATAGCGATGAATCAAGTAAGCATCACGCAGGAGCGCAAGAAAAAATATAATTTCAGCGAGCCTTATACCGTGGCTTATGCTGCGCTGGTAGTGCGAGCTGATAACGAGGAGATTAAGAGTTTTGCGGATCTTAAAGGCAAAAAAAGCGTCCACTCCGCTACCAGTAACTGGGCTGACATGGCGCGCAGCTATGGCGCCGAGATCGTTACGGCAGACGGATTTAGCAAGGGCGTGGAGCTCATCATAGCTCGTCGCGCAGACGCTACGATCAACGACAATATCACATTTTTCGACTATATGAAGCAGCGCCCGAACGCCCCGCTAAAGATCGCAGCTCAAGGCAATGAGCCGATCTATTCCGCTGTGCTGCTTAAAAAGGATGACGAGCTGACGGCGCAGATAAATTCCGCGCTAAAATCGCTAAAGCAAAAAGGCGTGCTGAAAGAAATTTCACTTAAATATTTTGGCAAAGACATTACGGAATAAATTCTACGACCGCTTAGTTGAAGCGTGGAATTTTAAACTTGGTTGGGCGGAATTTTGCATTTTAAATTTCGCTCATAAAATTTTGGAGGAATTATGAAAAATTTAATAAAAACTTTGCTTGCGTGCGCGCTTTTAATATGCGGCGCAAACGCTAAAACGCTACGCGAAGGCACGCTTAAAGTAGCTACGGAAGGCACCTTTTCGCCATTTTCGTATTATAACGACAAAAATGAGCTCGTAGGATACGACGTAGATGTCGCGCGCGCAGTCGCCGAAAAACTTGGCCTAAAAATAGAATTTCTAACCGCGCCTTGGGATGCGATGCTTGCAGCATTTGACGCAGGCAAGGCAGACGCTGTGTTTAATCAAGTAAGCATCACTGATGAGCGCAAGAAAAAATATGAGTATTCTGTGCCCTACACCGTCGTTTACGGAGCTATCATCGTGCATAAAGATAACAACGACATTAAAAGCTTCGAGGATTTAAAAGGCAAGAAAAATGCAGACTCCGCTACCAGCAACTGGGCGCAAGTCGCTAAGAAATACGGCGCGCAAAACGTAACTGTAGATAGTTTTGCTAAAAGTATGGAGCTGCTGATCGCTCGCCGCGTAGATACTGTCGTGCGCGATAATACCGTATTTTACGACTTTTTAAAACAACGCCCGGACGCTCCGATTAAAATCGCCGCAAAGCTAAAAGATGTCGATTATAGCGCTGCAATCGTGCAAAAGGGCAATAAAGAGCTCGCAGATCAAATCAGCAAAGCCCTAAACGAACTCAAAGCCGAAGGCAAGCTAAAAGAAATTTCGCTTAAATATTTCGGCAAAGATGTGAGTGAATGAACGAAACAAGCAGAATTCTAGAGCTTGTTAGCAGCTCGCTAG
>NZ_CALEDC010000505.1 GCF_937949835.1 uncultured Campylobacter sp. | reverse complement strand
ATGCAAGATTCTAATGGCGCCGCCGATTCAAACAGCGCGCAGAATTTGAAGGGCGCTTCAAATTTAAACGAACAAAGCTCCGCCGTGCCGAATAATGCCGCTTCCTTAAATAGCGCCTGCGCGGGTGAAAATTTCATAAGCGCCGAGAATTCCGCCTCGAAAATTTCCGCTAGCGATAATGAGCCTAACGTTGCGCCCGAAAGTACGGTGGTAGACGGCTCCGATACTACCGATACGGCGATGCAAAGCTCCGCCTGCGAAAGTAAAAATAAGTAGGCAGGCGCGGCCTTGAACTCCTTGTCGATCGGAATTTTCTTGCAAGGAGCCGCGCTGATGCTCTCGCTCATCGTCGCTATCGGCGCGCAAAATATCTTCGTCATCTCCCAAGGCCTTGCGAAAAACCACGTCGCGGCGGTTTGCACGGTCTGTGCGCTAAGCGATGCCGTATTTACGGCCGTAGGGATATTTTTAATCGGTGGCGCTCTTAAGCAAGGCTCGCTTTTTACCCAAATTTTAGGCATAGGCGGGATCATATTTCTGCTCTGCTACGCGCTAAGCTCGTTTTTTAGCGCTTATAAGGGCTCGCATTTTGCTAAAATCCAAAACTCTGCAAATAGCCCGCTAGCGCCCGTCGTAGCCAAAGCCCTTGCGGTAACGCTTCTAAATCCGCACGTGTATTTAGATACCGTCGTGGTAGTGGGCTCGCTGGGGGCTACGATCGCAGATGCCCAAAAGCTGTGGTTTTACGCGGGAGTTATGTTTGTATCGTTTGCGTGGTTTTTCGGCTTAGGATATGGCTCAGGGGCGCTTTCGAAGCTTTTTGCAAGCAGCAGAGCGTGGCGCATAATCGACGCGCTCGTTGGAGTTTTGATGCTGTATATGGCGTATCTGATCGCTAAGTTTGTCTTTAAAATTTAAAATTTCACGCTAAAATTCCGCACTCTTGATAAAGGATCTATGATGAAAATTGAAATTGAAAGCGGGCTCGAACTAAAAGAGGCCTTGTGGCGCGTAGAGAAAGCTCTGCGACTAGTGACCGACAAGGACGGCAAAATCACATCGAGCGCGACGCTTTACGTGGGCAAACATTCACTTTTAAATTTACTCGATACCAACCAGATCGAAAATATCCAAAACGCCTATGCGCGCGCCAGGACGGAATTTCGCGCCGAGATGCTAGGCGTGCTGGAGGGCTTTTTATCTCAAGAGGACGCTGAGAAGGATCCGGAATACGTGCTATTTAATCAGCTCTACCAAATGGCGATGACTGCGGGCAGAAAGAGTGATATCTTTATCCATGTCCAAGGCATCAGCGAAAACGAGGTCGTGCTGCGCGTGTATCAGCGCTTCGAGCTGGAGAGCGGCGAGACAATCTATTACGCAGGCGGTGAGTTTAGCTACAATCTGGATGAAAATTTTGGTAAAATTTATCGCTACGAAATTTGATTTTAGCGGTACGGCGCAAGATCGGTGCCGATTCGATCGTAAATATCGCACTACGCTTCTTTGCCGCAGCGCGTAAATTTAGACGCTCAAAACACATTGCGAGTTTAAATTTAGACAAACCTTCTGTAAAGATAGAATTTCATCTGGTTAAAATTTATTGCGATTTCAAATTTAAAGCTGCGTGTAAATTTTATCCTTCGATACGCAAATTTTACCCTACTGCCCGCCTGCCTTCGAGTTTGCCTTGTTTTACGCTTGCCGAAATTTTTAAGTCGAACTCGCATAAAATTTTATTTTTTAGGCACATAAATTTTGTCGGATCGCACTTTTATGCAAAAGAAAAGATAATTAAACGAAGCCGAATTTAACCAAGGTGCGTATATAGGAAAGCGGGCTCAAAGATGATACGCTAGGTGGCGGTTTGCTGCCATTGCTCGCTTTATAAAATTTTTAGGAATTAATGCGTACAAAGAAAACGCAATGCTAAGTAAAAAAACTAGGATAATAAGAGCGCTGATCGGGCTAGCGATAATGATCGCCGGAGCCGTGTTTGGCAGCTGGTGGGGGCTGGTCGGTCTAGTGTCCTTTATCGTGGGCGTCACGGGATTTTGCCCCGCTTGCTACTTTTTAAACCGCTGTTCGCTAAAACGTTAAATTTAGCCGCAGTATGCGGTTTTGCCGTGCATCGGGCAAAAGGCGCGATAAATTTTATGGCGAAACGAGCTTTAAATTTTAAATTCTCCACGCCTTGCTGCGGAACGTTAAATTTAAACAAGCGCTTAAGGCTTAAATTTTATCGCGCGATGCAGGGCGGAAATTTAATCTCGTGCCGCCGTCAATCGGCATGCCGCTATCCGCGTAAATTTTAGCGCTAGCCGCTTTCGGCGCTATTGCTAAAGCGAGCTTGTACTCCGCGCCCGCCACAACCAAACTCTATGATTAATCGCACCCTGCCTCTTAAAATTCATCTTAAATTTGCTAAAATTGCAGCTAAATTTAAAATTTAAAGGAGCATAAATGTCAAATATCTTAATCATAGGCGCAGGCGGCGTGAGCCAGGTCGCGACCGTAAAATGCGCGATGAACGCGGACGTTTTTAGCAAGATCACCCTTGCAAGCCGCACAAAAAGCAAGTGCGACGCGATCGCTAAATTTATCAAAGACCGCCTAGGCGTCGCTATCGATACCGCCCAGATCGACGCTGACGACACCGATGCGGTCGTAAATTTAATCAAAAAAACGGGCGCCGAGCTACTGCTAAACGTCGCGCTGCCGTACCAGGACCTAACGCTCATGGACGCGTGTTCTCGCGCCGGCATCCCATACATCGACACCGCAAACTACGAGCACCCCGACACCGCTAAATTTGAATACAAGCTACAATGGGCGAAGGACGGCGAGTTTAAAGCCGCAAACACGATGGCGCTGCTAGGAAGCGGCTTTGATCCGGGCGTGACGAACGTATTTTGCGCCTACGCACAGCAAAATCTCTTTGACGAGATCGGCGAGATCGACATCCTAGACTGCAACGCGGGCGATCACGGATATCCGTTTGCGACGAATTTCAACCCAGAGATAAATTTACGTGAAGTAAGTGCAAAAGGCCGCTACTGGGAGCGCGGCGAGTGGAAA
>NZ_CALEDC010000504.1 GCF_937949835.1 uncultured Campylobacter sp. | reverse complement strand
CTCCGCGACGAAGCCCTGCGGATCGAGCAGTATCGCCTCATCGTATCCCGCATCAACCGCCTCAAAATTTGCCATCTGCGAATTGAAATAATTCGCGCTCGCTTTGGCTTTTGCCATCATCGAAAATTGCGCCGGCTTTATCCACGATGAAATTTTGGCTTTGATGCCCTTGCGTAGCGCCTCTTCGCCCATATACGCGCCCCATTGCCACGCTGCGACGATGACATTTAACGAGCAGTCCTTGGACGAAACGCCCATCGAGCCATAGCCGAAGTACGCTAGCGGGCGAATATAAACAGTCTGATCGAAGCGGTTTTTTGCGACGACGTCAATCTGGGCCTGACGAAGCCGCTCGAAGCTAAACGGAAGCTTGATTAGGCAGAGTTTTGCCGAAATTTCAAGCCTGCGAGTGTGCTCGTCCAAGCGAAAAATCGCGTAGCCTTTGTCGGTTTTATAAGCGCGTACGCCCTCAAATACGGCGTTTCCATAGTGCAAAGAGTGCGTCAAAACGTGAGTAGTGGCCTCCGCCCATGGGATTAACTTGCCGTCTTTCCAGATGAGCTCGGCCTCTTGAATTTGTGCCATTTTTTGATCCTTTTGTTTAAAATTTAATCTACGATTTTAGCCAAAACAATATTAATTTCTAAGAAATTCTATCGGTTGAAATTTGATGCGATTTTAAGATGCACGACGAATCGTGAGTTCAAATTTAGCTCGTAACTCGGTGCAGATGGCATTAAAATTCTACGAACGAAAGCCCGATGCCGATCTTATTGACGCTGCGTTTGTAGTCCGCGAGGCTCTCGCCATAGCCGTTAAAGTAGCGCAGATAGCCGTAAAATCCGCTGTTAAAGATCGGGAAGCTGTAGTTCAGCTCGATCGCGCCGCGGTTGCTGCCGTCAAAATGTAGGTTGTTTCGCCACAGAGCGCTAAGTCGCTGCTTGCCGAAGGTGTATGACGCGCGCAGATCGCCGTAGCCCATATAATCCGCGATGTCCTCGTTCGTGCGGTCCAGCCAAAACGCATACCAGGCTCTGGGGGTGATCGAAAATCCGTCCGCACTCCACGTGCTTTGCGCGTAGAGCCTATTCCATGAGCGCGATTCCTCGCCGCCCTTGCCGTTTGACTCGTGCATGGCGCCTATCTTTAGCTCGTCCGCAAACGGCACCGGCGCGCTAACGTAGAGCTCGGGGCGATAGTTGCTCTCGCGGAAAGGCGCGCTATCCTGCGTGATCTGCCACCAGGAATTTTGCGCGTAAGCGAATGAAATTTTCTCTCCAAGTCCCAGCGCGTCGTAGGCAATCGGGCGCTCGAAGCTAAACTCAAAATGCAGCTCATCCGCCTTGCGATCGGGCTTTTTGCTAAAATCGTGGGTAAAGAGCATATAGATCGGCTCGTAGTATTTAAGCCCCAAAAATCCAAAATTTCGACCATTTTGCTCGCCTTGCGGCGCGGAATCCAACGCAGCGGAATTCTGCGAGAGCGAGGCGGAATTCGATGATTCTAAATTTGACGCAGAGCCTGACGCAGCCGAGCCTGCGTCTGTGAAATTTGACGAAGTGGGTTTCGGCGCGGAGGAATTTTGTGCGAAAGAATTTTGCGACTCAGCGGAGTTTAAAACGGCGATATCGTCGTGCGAAGCGCGGTTTTCTGCGGACGAGGTAGAATTTTCTGCGACTTTTCGGCGCGACTTTTCGCCCCTTTCCGCTAGACTTACCGCGGCGATCTTTTTGTAATAGATCATCGCGTTTTTGTAATCGCCCTTGGCCTCGTATTCGCTAGCCTTTGCGTATAGCTCGGAGAGATCTTGCGCGGCTAGGCTCATGGCGCAAAGCGCGAGCGCTAAAGCTTTAAATTTCATCTACGCCCTTTAAATCGTTTTGATAATTTATATTTAAAAACTGCTCTTTGTTTTTGAAATTTAACACTTTGGAATTTGCAGATCCGATGAGCGCGCCGATCTTATGCTCTTTCGCGCGGTAGAGCTCAAGCGCGCGCGGAGCGAGATCCGCGTCAAAAAATCCGCACAGGCTGTGTCTATGCGCTTCGTCGCCCGCTACGCAAATTTGCCCCTCTTGCTCGCTAAGAGCGCGAATGGTGGAAATTTCTACAAAGGGCATGTCGGCAGGGATGATAAAAATGCGCTCGCCGCTAAATGGCTTCAGTGCCGAATACAGCGCGCCCATTGGCGAAAATTCCTCAAATTCGTCGTAGATCATAGGAAGCGGTGGGCTAAATTTAGAGCTTTTGGCGCAGGCGAAAACCCGCTCAAACTCGCGGCTTAAGCGCGAAAAAAGAAAGTGCGTCATGCTGGGATGCCCGCGAAATGGAAACAGCGTTTTGTCGCTGCCGAAACGCGAGCTTTTGCCGCCGCAGAGAATGACGCAGGTTTTCATAGAAATTTCACCGGCTTTCATCGATCTTTATCGCGGTGAAATTTTAAATTTGAAAGTAAAATTTGAAAGAAGCGCGGGCATATCAGTCTTTTTGCATATATTTGGCTTTGCCAAGGGCGTTGTTTGCGATGAACTGATAAAGGCTCGGCGCCTGAAGCTTGGCTAGCTCGGGGTATTTGGCTTTAAGCGTCTTCCAGATGTCATATACGCGCATACCGCTTGCGTAAAGCTTCATAATCTCGCTAAAATGCGGATCGTAAAGGCTCGGCTTTTTATACAGCGAGAGTTTGCGGTCGGTATCCAGCACCGCGTTTGCCTCGATAAAAGTGGCTATATCGCGCTCGCTTACTTTGGCAAAATCCTTTTCGTAATGAGCCTTCATATATTTTAAAATTTCTTTATTGCTAACGCCTTGGAAGTGCATTTTCTTGATCTCGAAGCGATACGCGTATAAGAAATCCTCGCTTTTTTTGGCGGTTGCGCGAAGTCTTGTTTTTTCATCTTTGAACGTCACGGAGATAAAGTGCGTAAGCCCGGGCGCAGTAACGGCGTTTTTGAACGCTTCGTCCTCCTCGCCGATCTTTTTTAAGATCGCCTTGACGGTGTAGCCTTGGGCGATGAGGTTTGAAATTTTATCTTTATAAGGTTTATAGTCGAATCGCACGCGCCTAAAGCCCGTCTCGACGCTGATTTTTTTGTAGATCCTCGCATGCTCTCTAGATGTAAAATACCTAGATTTCAGCCCTTTGCGGAGTTGTTCGGCAACCGCGGTAAAATCGTCATAATCGGCGATAGACGCGATTAATTCCTTTTCGTTTACGACCCTGCCGTTAACGACCGCGATGGTAATGACCTTCATATTTTCTCCTTTGATTGGGCACAATTCTAACTTAAAACTATAAACTCAAATTTAATTATTTATTATCAAGGATTGCGGAGGATTTGTGTTTGCGAGGTAGAATTTTACGCGCTAAGATTTAGTATTTTGATTGATTTTTATATCTTTTTGTGCTTGTTCTCACGCCGCTTTTTTATACTTTTTTGTGTAGAGATGAAGCGGGTTTGCAGATATAAATTTTACCCGCAAACTTTAACTAAATTACCCGCACAAATTAGCTTTTTTTAAACGAAAAAAGCTTTTTGATCTTCGTAAGCCCAAGCTTCATGCCGCTATATTTCATCATCTTAGCCATATTTACCCACATTTCGCGCTCGTAGCACGGATGCGGGCAGTGGTGACAGCGTGGCTTTTCGGTATGGGGGCAGGCACCAAGGCGCGCGTAGGCGTAACGCAGCATCCGCTCGCAGTCGCTACAGAGATGAAACTGCGTCTGCACTAGCCCCTTATCGTCTTTGTAGTCATGAAGCACAGCACCATCTTTTTTAAGCGCGTCCGTATGCTTGCCATCGCAGTAAATTTGGATAAATTTCGTCACCGTGTTTACTTCGTAAATAAATTTTTCACTCGTCATCTTTGATCCTTTGGGGCAGATTTTATCTAAAAGAGACAAAAATACTCTTGAGCGCGCTCAAGCTAAAATTTATAGAATTTTAAATTCCGCGGAATTTCGCTTTATCTCTCGACCTTGTTGCTTAATAGAGTCGCAATGAAGCGTGTTTTGTCGTTTGAAGCAAGCGCGATTTGCAAGCTCATCGTAAGCGGCACAGCCAAAAATAGCCCGCCGATACCAAGCACAAAGCCCCACAGCAGCAGCCCCGCAAGCACGCTGATCGTTGAAAGCCCGAGCCCTTGCCCTAAAAATCGCGGCTCGATGATATTTCCGATCGCTACGTTTACGACTAAATAGATTGCGATAGTCCAGATGCTAGAGCTTATATCCATCGTAGCTAGCGTCACGAAAAGTGTCGGAAAGACCGCTACGATCGAGCCTATCGTAGGAATGAAATTTAGCACGAAAGCTAAAATCCCCCACAGCGCGGCATATGGAACACCAAGAGCCCCGAGCCCGATGAGCGCACCGGTGCAAGCTGAAGCGATAGTTTTGATTAGCAGATATTTTTTGAGGCTGGAAGCAAATTTCTTCACGAAAGTGTGCGTAGCGCGGCTACTTTGCGAAAAATAGCGGATTTTTTCGTCGATTACGGAGCTTTCAAAGACCATAAATGAAACCATTATAAAAATGAAAAATCCCGTCGAAACTATTGAGCCTGTCTTACGCAGTAATGCCGATAGCTGCGCGGCGGCTTCGCTTGGATCGATGCCCAGGCTTGCGGCGTTGAGCTCTATGCCGAAGCGAGAGAGCTTCGCACTCACGCCTCCTAGCACCTCTTCAAATTTTGCTTGAAGCTCGGGCAGGCGCGCTGAAAATTCCTTGATCGCATCGAAGATGACTGCGCCGAAAAACACTATAATCGCCACGAAGGCAAAGGTGATGATGAGGAAGCTAAAAACGCGCCCGACGCGGATCTTTTGGACATAAAGCACCAGCGGCGAGACGAGCACCGTGATGAAAATAGCTAGCAAAAATGGCACGACGATAGCCTGCGCGGCTTTAAGACCAGCCAGGATGATTACGACGCAGGCAACCGACATCAAGGACATTTGAAGCTTCAAGGATTCTCCTAAATTTGACATTTTCGCAGAGCTTTTACGCGAAATTTTGATGAAAGGATTTTAACTAAAATTCCATAAATTTTAAGACGGAATTTTAAAATTTCATCGCAAAATTCTAAGATACGCGTAAATTCTTAGCGGGCGCAAGAAAAGTTAGAATTTTTTGCTAAAATTTTGCGAAATTTACATAAGCAGGATCAAAAATGAAACTTCCCAAACAGCTTTTAGATCGTTACGCCGTGGAGCGTCAAAGCGCAGGCGAGGCGCAGCGGACGGCGAATGAGATCGCCTTTGCGCCGGTGGTCTTTCAGGTCTCGCGACTGATGAAAAAATTTGGAATTTTAAGCGCGCTTCATGAGGCGCGGGACGGGCTAAGCATAAGCGAGATCGTGAAGAAGCTCTCGCTTAGTGAATACGCCGTAAAGCTGCTTTTGGAAAGCTCGCTTAGCATCGGCACGGTGCTGCTGTGCGGCGAGAAATTTCGGCTCAGCAAGGCGGGATATTTTCTGCTCACAGACGAGCTTGTCGGCGTGGATATGGACTTCATCCACGACGTGTGCTACGAGGGGCTATTTAGGCTCGAAGAGACGCTAAAATCGGGCAAACCCGAGGGGCTAAAGGTTTTTGGGCAGTGGGCTACGATCTACGAGGCGCTTTCGCATCTGCCGCCGCACGTGCGCAAAAGCTGGCTCGCGTTTGATCATTTTTATTCGGATTTGGCGTTTGAGCCTGCGCTAAAGATCATTTTCTCGCGCAAGACGGATAAAATTTTAGACGTAGGCGGCAACACGGGGCGCTTTGCTAAGCGGTGCGTAGGCTACGACGAAAATGTGCGCGTCACGATAATGGATCTTGCGGGGCAAATTTCGATGATGAAAGACGCCGTCGCAGGCGCGCAGGGCGCAGAGCGCATAGACGGGCTTGCGGCCGATCTGCTAGATCCCGCTACGCGCTTTCCGCGCGGCTTTGACACGATCTGGCTAAGTCAGTTTTTGGACTGCTTTGCAGAGGAGCAGATCGTAAGCATCCTCGCGCGCGCGGCGGAGTCGATGAGCGCGAAGGCGCAGCTTTATATTTTGGAGCCGTTTTGGGACAGGCAGCGCTACGAAACCGCCGCGTATAGCATGACGCAGATCAGCGTGTATTTCGCCGCGATGGCAAACGGTAATAGCAAAATTTATCGCTCGGACGATATGATTAAATTTGCGCAGCGCGCCGGGCTTAAAATTTCACGGATCCACGACGGGCTGGGCGTCGGACACACGCTGCTGTGCTGCGAAAGAGCGCGTGATGGACGCGCAAAGCTTAAGCGCGCGGCTAAATAAGCCGATTAAAATTTTACTAGTGCTTTTTGGAATCGGAATTTTGGCAAATGTGGCGATGGAATTTTATGCGGAGAAAAAACGCGGCGAGCTAGAGCGAAACTTCTGCGAAAGCGAACAGGTGCGAGATGCACTAGCGCAGATAAACGAGGGCGCGCCGCGCAGGATCGACGATGCTACGATTTTAAAAGGCGCCGCATGCGAAGAGGGTAGCTTCATATACGATTACGCGCTAAATAGCTCGCCGAATTTAGACCTTAGCGCGCTGGACGCGGGCGATGCGGAAATTTTAAAAGAGATGCTGTTTGCCAAGGCGAAGGCCGGCTTTTGCAGCACGGAATTCTAGCAGCGCCTGCGGGAGCTCGGCAAAACGATGGTGTTAAATTACGAGATAGAGGGTTTGCCACCAATACAGCTAAAGCTTGATAAAAATAGCTGCGAACGGTGAATTGTAAAACCCAAGCGAGGCATTTGATTAGTCGCATTTTATAACGACGCATTGGCCGGCTGACACATCTGCAAGCTTGTGAGCAAGCCTATACTTTGACGTAGAATTTTATTGCGAGCAGGTCGCGGATAAAATTTAGCAAGATTTTATCGCCGCAAGTGCGGCGTCACAATAAATTCTAAAATTCTGACTCAAAATCTACGATGCTGTTTCAAATAAAATTCCGCGCAATTTATAGAATTTCGCGTTAAAGCTTTACGCAGTGTTTGCGCTGCTACACAGATATAATTACGCGTGAAATAGTAAAATTTTAATGAAAAACGCCACTGGCAGAACCTGACGCATTAGATCGCGGCTTAAAAAGGACTCGGCGCGTTTTAGCGCTTTGTGGCGACGAAATACACGCTGATCTGCGTCATACTATACGCGGCGGCGCTGTAAAAGCTAAGCAGAAATTTTAGCATGTTGCTTTTGCACAGGCGAAATCAAAAGCGAAGCGGATAAATTTTAAGCGAATTCGGCGCGGGCGAGCAGGCAAAGGCTCGCGCCGCGCTAAATTTTAAATCCTGCACAAGCGCTACTTGCAGTCGCTAGGCTTAAATTCTACCCTTATAAATTCTTCGCCACTTTTTATCTTATAGCTCCATATCGCGCTGTTTATTAGCGGATGCATTACCTTCATCTGGTTGCAAAAAATTTGCTTATTTTGGCTATCTATGACATTTTGTATCACGGTTTTTTGATCATTTCCGACACTGTCAAATTTCATCCCCATGCCATCATTTAGCTCGTAGTTGTAGATAAAGCTGCCATCCTTGCACTCAGCGCCCGTTAACGTGGTAATCTCGTCGACTCGCATCGGCGCACTCTTATTGATACCTTCCACAGCCGCTTTGAGCTGGACATTATCGCAGCTTGGTGCCGCAAAAAGAGCCGCGAAAGCAAACGGAAGCAATAAAAACTTTTTCATAATTCTCTCCTTAAAAAATTTAGTAATGATATAAAAATTAATATTAATCGGTGCTTTAAATTTAGGGCGAATTTTTGGTGCCGCGAATATGGAATTTTATGCAAGCAGGGCAGAGAATGTGAAAAATTTATTTACAAAATTTGGCTCCGAAAAGTGAAATTAGGCAGTATGTCAAGATGCGGAATTTATCGGCTTGCCGCACTTAAATATGAGCTGCTAAGTTAAATTTCATAGCGCATTTTACGGAATTTAACTCAGCTTGCGGGATTAAATTTGATGCTTAGAGTACCGACAAACTCGGTATCAAAAGGATTTAATGCCGCAGGCGGGATAAATCCCGCAAGAAAGCGCGTCTATGGGCGCCTTAAAGCCATGTTAATTATATCGCTAAGGATTTAGGCGCGACGATCCGCAAGTGCGTGTCGTAAGATCGCCGCGACAAATTTTACCACAAGATGGCGGGCAAAAATAAGCGACCAGATGCCGCTTACCACGCACAAAGGCGCAAGCACGATTAATTATCGTTGATTACGTCCAAAATTTCTCTAGCGTGCACGGCGTAGTCGTTCGCCATAGATTTTTGAAAGATCCCGCCGATCTGCGCGTACGAGCCCTGACCGCCGCCGAAAAACTCCTCCTCACCGAAGTTGCGCTCGTTTACGGCGATATTTTGGTTATAGATCGGCTTTCCGTTTTTAAACATTTTTAAACGTAGATTGTAGCGTACGAAGGGCTTTGCCGAAACATCGATGCCGTCGGAGCTGTAAAAGCCAAAACCGAACGAACTAAGCTCAGGCGCGATGACGAGCCCTTTGCCTTGCAGCGCCTTTTCGTCGTCGGTGACGCTTACGCGCCTTAGGTAAGTGCCAAAGAAGCGCTTTGCCTCGCCTGCGACGAACTCGCCGACGTCGATTTTAAGCTCATCGTCTCTGCCTAGCTTCGAGCTTGCGGCGTAGCTTTTCGTCCCCATTAGCTCGCTAGGGATATAAATGAGCGCGCTTTGCATGGCGTTAGTCGCGCTTATAGTGTCGTCAAACGGCGCTACATCGGCGTTTTGATTAAACTGTGCTTCATATGCGCAACCGCTAAAAAGCGCGCAAACTATTGCGGCTAGAAAGAAATTTTTCATTGTTTGCTCCATGTAAAAATTTTTGTAATTCTACCCCGCGTGTCTAAATTTTACGCTGAAACGGGCGGAATCGCTCTTTAATCCAAGCTAAAAAACCGCCTAAGCTTACGCTTAAAAGTGTCTTTTGGAACTTGCGTATCGCCGAAATCATCGCTCCAAATTTCGTTCTTGTCAGTGAAATAGGTAAAATTTTGCCAATGCGGGATAAAATTTGTTTTCTGCTCCACGGTTATATTTTTGTCTTTGCAATACTGCAAAATTTCATCCAGTTCGCGCTTTGAGTAGATGTTTATCAAAAAATAGTTGCGATTTTTAAATTTAATCACGACATTTTTATTTAGCAGACTTAGCGGCTCTTTGTTTTTAATTAACATAAAAATTTTAAACGGCAAAACAAGCAAGATAAAATTTATCGTATAGTATAAAAACAGCGCCAGTTTGCCGATATGCACTCCAATAGATGATTTTTTATAAAGCTCGTAGGACGTAAGATAGTGAAATCTACCAAAGCTATCCATGAGCTCTGAAACCACGCAAAAGCTTATTTTATCTATATCCGTAAGATTGCATATTTTATTGGGCTCTGTACCTTGCATGAAATTATAAGATAGCTTGTCATTATAAAACGTAAAATAAGAGGCTCGGAAATTGCATTTTGCGTACCACCATATCTGTGCTATGAATAGCGCTACGGCGCACAATACCATAAACAAATCGTCGCCTTTTATAATATCCATAAAAGTGGCATTAGTCGTATATGCAGAGTAAAAAAGCACTATGGATAAAAATAGGCTTTTTTCTTGAAAATAAACCGCTCTGTCTATGATTTTGATCGGCTCTTTGTCGTAATCCCTCATAAAATTCCTTTTTGGTATGATCTTTGACGAAGCGCATTTTATCACCGCCTCGCTTTCGACGCGTTTAAAGATGCGGGGTATTTGCGGAGGCGCTTGCGGCGAGGCGAGTTGCGACGAGCGGCGATCATCCTCGTTAAGCGGACGGACAATGTGGATCTTTGCGACTAGTTATGGGGCTTTCAGACACAGAGCGAGCTTGTTTGCGACCGCTTCGATGGCTGCTTCAAGCGCCGAGCGATCTCATCTGCGATTGCCGCGGACGGAATTTTGCTCGAAATCTAGCCCCAATCTCGCCGCGAAATACTCGCGCAGCATCCGCCTTCGCGCTTCTAGCCTTATCCAGACTACCCCGCGGGTCTAAATTTTACGCTGAAAACCGAAAAATTTCACGCCTTAATGTCGTAGCTGAAATTTTTCAAAAAATATATGCGTAAAGCTTCGCGCTCGGCTCGGCTAGGACGGATGCAAAAAAATACTGCCGCGCCCGTATCGTCCCTCCCGCGCAGTAGCAAGCAGTCGCGCAGTCGTAGCCCCGCTCGCCCGTCTAGCCTTCGCGCGACGACGAGCTTTGAAGCGATCAAAATCGCAAAAATGCCCGCCGCTGCATAGATCGCAGCCTCGGCAAAGCCGAATTTGATCGTCAAAAACACGCCCGCGACGTATGCGAAAAGAAGCAAGAATTTTAAAATTTCTTGCAGTTTCAAAAACCGTTCGTAGCTTATAAACGGCACGCGAAACGTCCGCACGAAGCCGAACGACGGCTCTATCAGATCGACGCATCCAAGCATAAGATCGTATTTGTCTAGCCCTCTGCGAAAGGATATTTTAAGCTCGTCAAATTCCACGCGCGCCGCCTCTTTGCTACCGCTTCGCAGATAAAGTAACGCTAAAAACATAAAAACGATCGTCAGACTAGGCTTGGCTTGCTGCGAGCGTAGCGGACTGTCCGTGTAAAACAGCTCCCCCGATCCGCCGATGTCTAAAGAGATAAAAATGCAAAAAAACGCAAGGATAGAGGCGGAGAAAATTCTATAAAATGTATCATCGCAGATGAGGCTGAATTCGAGCTTTTACATTAGTTTTTATATAGCGGCGCGTCGGTGATTTTAAATCTAAATTTATTGCCCGCGCCGATAAATTTTACGAAGCTCGCTACGTCAAATCCCTGCTGCGGCGCGCTTAGCGGCGGCTTAGCAAGGATCTCGAAGCTTAGCCCCGCGTAGTTGAAAAACTTGCCGCAGCGCCGAAAGCCGTGTCTGCCGTAGAATTCTATGCGGCGCAGGCGTTGCGCGAGATTGGGCGCGTCCTCGTGCGGAGGCTCGACGTCAAGGACGATTTGCGCGCTTGGATTTTGCGTGACGATGAGCGCGAGCAGCCTTGAGCCGATCCCCAGCCCGCGAAATTTCGCATCGATACCGAGATAGGCCACGTAAAAAATCTCGCTCTCCCCGCCGCTTGAAATTTCGCTCTCATCGTAGCACAAAATCTTTCCCTTTGCGGCATCGGATGAAATTTCGCTCTCCGTAGCGCTCGATGGGATTTCGCCGCGCACGCTCACATTTGAAATTTTATCTGTCGCGGCACCGCGATATAGAATTTCTCTCGCACTCGCCTGCTTTAAATCGTCGTCCGCGTATTTTATATTATCGCTCGCTAGCCTTTGATCAGCGCCCGCGCCCAAAACCCCGTCACTAACGCTTAAATCTGAAATTTCATTGCTCGTAACGTAGTTTAAAATTTCGTCGCTCGCAGTACCGAAAGATCCCGCATCGCAAGCGAATTCCGCGCCACCGTGAGCTTTAGATCTTAAAATTTTATCCGCATTTAGACGAGGCGGCGGCTGTTTGTGGTGCAAAACCGCGCGCTTGTAGGTTTGCTCGGTCCTATAGACGCAAAACCCAACGAGCTCCTCGCCGCTTAAATTTTGCGCCGCCGCATTGGAATTTTCGCCTGTCGCCGCGCTGGGATTTTTACTTTCCAAGCTGGATTTTTCACACGTCGCATTAGATTTTTTACCTATCACGCTGCGATTTTCGGAACTCAAAGAGGCGAATTCTGCCGCACCTCGGTTATCCGCATCGGAATTTTTACCCGCAGCGTCACGATTTTGGCTAGTTTCGCCGCGATCTTGCGGCGCACATAAATTTTCACTTTCCGCCGCACGATTTTTACCCGTAGCGCCGTCAGTGTTCAGGGCGCTAAAATCTTCGAAAATCGCCGCGATTTCAAGCTGTCCTTTGCGCGACATTTTTAAGAAATTTTTTATGCTGATACGTTCGATTTCGGGGAACGCTGCGACGTTGATCGCCTCTATGCGCGCGATCAGCGCCGAGCCCTCGCCAATACGCTCAAGTCTCATTTGCCCTCCTTGTCGCGATAGGCCTACCGCGTAAATTTAAAATTTACTCGCCTCACTCGCGGGAATTTCATCGCTCGACCCTAAAATTTCATGAAATTTCGCAAAATTTAAAGGGCGGCTCGTCTAAATTTAATCCTAGCCGTAAATTCGCTTCAAATTCCCCAGCGTCGTGCTCGCGTTTAGCAGCAGCGCATCGGCGACCACCAGCCGCGCCATCGCGG
>NZ_CALEDC010000503.1 GCF_937949835.1 uncultured Campylobacter sp. | reverse complement strand
ATACCCTCAAGCTGTGCAGCTACAAACTCTTGGCTGTGATCTTGCGCAAATGCCGCCTCATCCTCGCCGACGCAAAAAACGATGCGCCAGCCCTGCGCTGCGGCAAAACTGAATTTCTCTCTTATCAGCTCCGCGCTCTCGCCCAAAATAGCGCGCCGCTCACTATGTCCGATAAGAACGGTTTTGATGTCAAATTCCGCCAGCATATCGCCACCGATCTCGCCCGTAAAGCTGCCGTGCGCGGCAGGATAGAAATTTTGCGCGCCTTGAGTAAAATTTTTCGCCTTCGCGCAAAATGCGCTAGCGGGAGGAAAAACTAAAATTTCATCCTCGCGCGAAATTCCGCCCGCTAAGCCTTCATCCAAAGCTTTAGCATACCGCTCAAAACTAGCGCGAGTATGGTTGCATTTAAGATTCGCTGCCAGTATCATCGCAGCTCCGTTTTAGCAGTAAGCACTCGCACGCCCGGCAGCTCCTTGCCCTCGATGAGTTCTAAGCTCGCGCCGCCTCCGGTAGAAATAAAAGTCATATCATCAGCGTTACCAGCGCGTTCGACGACATCTGCAGTATCGCCGCCGCCCACTACGGTCGTGGCGTCGCTATCTGCGATCGCGTGCGATATATGCAGGCTGCCGCGAGCGAATTTATCGATCTCAAAAACCCCCATCGGTCCGTTCCACCAGATCGTTTGTGCATCGTCTAGGGCCTCTTTAAAAAGCGCTACGGTCGCAGGCCCGATATCTAGCCCCATCCAATCGCTTGGAATTTCTTGGACGGTAACCTTTTTTGTAACGGCATCTTGCGAGCATTGCGGAGCTGCGACGGCATCGACGGGGATATAAATTTTAACCCCAAGCTCGCGAGCATTGCGGAGAATATTTTTTGCTTCCTCGATTAGATCCTCTTCGAGCAAAGATTTGCCGATGTCATATCCGACGGCTTTTAAAAACGTAAACGCCATGCCGCCTCCGATGATGAGCTTATCGACTTTAGGAAGTAAATTTTTAAGCGCCTGAAGCTTGCCGCTTACTTTGCTGCCGCCCGTTACGGCTACGAAAGGACGCGCAGGATCTTTAATAAGGTCTTTGGCGAATTTTATCTCTTTTAGCAGCAAAAATCCCGCTGCCTTGTGTGCCTCATCGTAGAATTTCGTAATCGCCTCCACCGAAGCATGCGCGCGGTGGCATACACCAAAAGCGTCGTTGATATAAAATTCCGCGTAGCTCGCAAGCCTCTTAGCTAGTGCTTCGTCGTTTTTGCTCTCGCCCTTTTCAAAACGCAGATTATCCAGCAGAAGCACTTCGCCCTTTTTAAGCGAATTTACCGCAGCTCCTGCCTCCTCGCCCGCGACGTCGGAGACAAATTTTATCTCGCGCTCCAAAAGCCTAGATAGCCTCTTTACCACAGGCTTTAGGCTAAGTCTTTCTTCGTATCCGTTTTTCGGGCGTCCTAAGTGGCTGGCTAAAATTACCGCGCAGCCCTCGTCTAAGCAATATTTAATCGTAGGGATAGACGAACGGATGCGACGATCGTCCGTAATATTACAAAACTCATCCATCGGCACGTTAAAATCGCACCTGACAAAAACGCGCGCGCCGTCTTTAAATTTCAAATCTTTAATCGAAAGAATTTCGCCCATCTTATTTCCTTCTTTTTGCCGCATATAGGGCTAAATCGATGAGGCGCTCGCTATATCCCCACTCGTTGTCATACCAGCTCATCACTTTTATCAGATTGCCGTCAATTACCTGCGTGCAGTCGCTAGCTACGATGCTGGAGTATTCTGAAGTACAAAAATCGCTGCTGACACGGCTATCGTCGTCTACGAGCAAAATTCCTTTCATCTCTTTATTGGCATAGCGGCGGAAAATTTCATTTAGTTCCTCGGCGCTCGTCTGCTTGCACGTCAGCACCGTTAGATCAACCATCGAAACGTTAGCCACCGGCACGCGCACAGATTGTCCGTGCATCTTACCGCTTAGCTGCGGAAGTACCTTACTAATCGCTTTTGCCGCGCCCGTAGTAGTCGGAGCGATATTAAGAGCTGCGGCGCGTGAACGGCGAAAGTCCTTGGCTTTTACATCAACCAAGCTCTGTCCGTGCGTATAAGCATGAATCGTCGTCATAAGACCCTTTTCGATACCAAGCTCGTCGTCTAAAATTTTTGCAATCGGAGCCAGGCCGTTAGTGGTGCAGCTAGCGTTTGAGATGACGCGCTGTCCTGCATAAGCACCCTCATTAACGCCGATTACAAAAGTAGGCGTATCATCCTTGGCAGGCGCGCTCATTACGACTACGCCGATACCGTTATCTATGAACGGCTTGCATTTTTCGCTCGTTAAAAACGCACCAGTACATTCAAGCACAGCTTCTGCACCATCGCCCGCAAAATCAAGCTCCGCAGGCTCTCTAGTGGAATAGACGCGGATCTTTTTGCCGTCTACGGCTATGCATTCGTCGCTTAGAATTTCTACTTTTTTACGAAACTCGCCGTGAACGGTGTCGTATTGAAGCAGGTATCTCGTAAGCTCGCGCTTAGCGGTATCGTTGATCGCCACAAGCTCTACATCGTCCCTGCTTAGCGCAATTCTAGCCGCGCACCTACCGATCCTTCCAAAGCCGTTAATTGCGATTTTTACTGCCATAAGGTTCTCCTTATTTGGGATGTTTTCAGCTGGAATTTTACTAAATTTGGGTTAATCTTTGATTAAATAAAAAGTCGCGAAATCTAGGATTTACTTTTTGGCTATATAATTCGCGAACTTTTTTTAAAGGAGAAAAAATGAGACGAATTGTATTCTCGTCATTAGCGGCAATCGCGATTTTAAGCGGATGCAGCCAACCTAAGGCCGATACGGCTCCGCAGCAAAAGCAAGAGTCCGTAGCGCATACGATCGTATTTCTGCTAGGAGAGACCGGAGATAAGCGCATCAGCCTTAGCTCGAACGATATGTTCGCAACGGGCGTGTTAACCGATGAAAAGGGTAAAAAGCATAATCTCAAACGCGCGGCTTCCGCAAGCGGCATAATGCTTACGAACGACGAAGGCATCGAGCTTCTTTTCAAACGTGGAGAGGGAGTGTATACACCGGGAAAAGGCAAGAAGGATATTCCGGTAACCTACACCGAATATGAGCACAAAAACGGCGAAATGATGTAGCCGCGGCGGGGTTAAATTTAAGCGCCCGCAAAAGCGAATTAAATTTAACCCCTCGTTTCTAATTTCGACTTCTTTATCCGTAAAATTTTAACTCTCGTTTCGACCTCTTTGATCTGCATAAAATTCAACCTTTTATTTTCGCTTCTTTCATCTATGCAAATTGAGCTTTTTTGTGAATTTAAGTTTGCGCTCACTGAAAGCAAGCTCCGCAAGCCCGAAATATCTAAATTTTAAAAATCTCTATTTTCTTTGCGCTTTGGCGACAAATTTTAAGTTTTAAACCGAATTTCACTTCAAATTCGATAAACTGCGCCGAAATTTTAATAGGTCGGTGCAAATACGGCGCAAAATAGATCATTTAGCGAGATTGCCGCATGGATAGCATTAAATTTTACCTAAACGATTACGAAATTGAGGGCGAAAGCTTTACCGAAGTCGTCGTTGCGATAAACGGCGAGCTCCTGCTTGAACTGATTAAGCGGCGCGAGCAAAGCTTTGCGGCGAAAGAGGGGCAAGCTAGCATCGCGGGAGGCTACGCCTACTTAAAAGCTTGATCGATTTCAAAAAGCTCTTTTTGGACGTGCTCTTGCCTAACGGACAGCTTGCGGCTAGCAGCGAGCGAAGCGTCGTCCTACTGGGCTGTCCGTGCGGGATCTGGAGCTACTGGTATCTCTCGCTTAAGATTAAATTTGAAACGGAGACAGTTAAGCTTTACGAGTTTAAAAACCCGCGCCGCAAAGATTGGCGGTATGGGCTTGAGTTTAAATTTGACCGCGTGAGCTTTGTGAGCGAAATTTCCAAAATCGCCTCTTTTAATAAGCTCTAAATTCAGTAAATTTTAACGGCGCGCTCGAAACTGTGCCGAAACAAACCTATCTTTGCATCGGCAAAATTTAGCCTTAAAGCGGAATGGCTGCCGCGCAAGCTCATAAGATTAAAATTTTCACCTCGCCGCTGCGCAAAACATCCAGCAAAATATCATAAAATTTGCCCAGCCTTAGCTTTAAAATTCCGCCCCTTTTGATGACGACTAAGATCCGTCCGCCTCGCTCGCCCAGCGCGTCGTAAAGCGCGTCTAAATTTGCGACATATTCGGGCTTAAAATCCAGCGCTGCGGCAAACAGCGCGAAAATTTGATCTTTGCGCTTAATCTTTGCGCCGTCGATGATGATCTTTGCGGCGCTGCGCGTTTTAAAATTTAAACTCATTGCACGCGCTCGAAGCTTTCGTAATGATCGGCGGTGTAGAAGATCAGCCCGTCGTTTGAAAATATCAGCCGCTTCGCGCCGCGCGAGCCGCCGCGATACTCGATGTCGCACTCGCGCCAGATCCGCCCCTTTTTATCAGGTAATCTGCGCTCAAAATTGCCGAAACGATCGCCGCCTATGCTCTTGCCGCGCGCGTATCGCCACAGATCGCCGCCCTGCCAGCCAAGCTCGCCCGCCTGCTTTTTCGTGATGAAATTTTGCGGCAAAGTGCCCGTACGGCGGATATGAGCGCTCACGCACTCCCTGCTTATGCAGGGCTCATCCGCGAGCTGATTTTTAGAATTTGCGGCGGGATTTTGCGAGTTTGAAGCTTCGTAATCTGCGCTGCGCCGCCTGTGGATATCCGCCTCATCTTTAGGATTTGCCGCGGCGGGCTCATTTGCTTGCGGATGAGATTTTAAATCTCCTAGGTCTGTCCCGCCGTCTGCACTTCTTACGCCGCGTTCATCTTTTGCGTCGGCGCCGCTTGCAGGATTTTGCGAGCTTAAAATTTTACGATCGGTGCCGCTTTTGATATCTTGCGCGCCGTTTTTACGAGAAGCGGTATCCAGAGTTTTG
>NZ_CALEDC010000502.1 GCF_937949835.1 uncultured Campylobacter sp. | reverse complement strand
ATTAAATTTAGGGCTTCATCTATACTTAGTCTTTTCAAATTTATCCTTCCGGTTTGCCTTTGCGATATGGTTTTAGTGCGTCGATGATTTTTTGATTTAGCGTCGGCAGATAGTCCTTGATGGCTATCTCTATCAGCTCAAAATTTAGCCGTTCGTATTCGTGCGAAGCGATATTTCTGGTGGCGTTGATAGCTCTTATTTCATCTTTGCTAAAGATCGCCAAAGCCTGCAAATCGTTGCTTTCTTGCAGCCCTTTTAGCAGGGCGTGGATATTGATGAACTGCATCATTATCGCAGGCTGCAAAACGTCCTCGTCGGCAAGAGCCTGCGCTACGCCGCCCTCGCATTTATTTAGGATGGATGAAATTTTATCAGATATCTTTTTTAATCGCTCGACGCTTGATTTTTCAAACATAAATCGCTCCTTGCAGCAGCTTTGCTTTTTCTTCGCGACTTAAAGAGGCAGTATCGCACAGATCGACATTTGCATTAAATTTACTGGATAGCTTTTTTTTAAAATCGTCTAAAAAGGCCAGCGCCGAAAATGGGTTTCCTAAATTTTTTACCATTTTTGCCCCGTCGGTTTCGATCGCGATGTCGATGTCTGAAAACGCGTCGGCGCTACCTTTGGCGTAGCTGCCGAAAAGCCCTAGCTCGGTAACGCCTACCGCAAAAAGCCTCTTTTTCTGTGACGATAAAAATTTTAAAATTTCATCTTTGCTGTTAATCGCTTTTTTCGGTGCGGTTTTAGCGCTCACTCTACGCCTCTTTCGGATCTACGGGCGCTTCTTGTTTGGCATCGGAGCTTTGCGCGTCTTTGCTCGCGGCGACGTTGGAATTTTTATCGTCGGTACTCGTACCGTCCGCGTCGCCTAAATTTGAACCGCCGTCATTTAAATTTACGCCGTCTGCGCCGCTAAAATTTCGACTGCTATCTTTTTTAACCACGATCTGGCCGTTTTTTACGCCTAAAATTTCGACTCGGTCACCCTCGTTAAGCTCCGAAATTTCATCGCTTTTCCAAAACGTGCCTTTGAAATAGACCATGCCGTTTTTGACGGTGCCGGTGCCGCTTTCGTCTAAAAAATTATCCTTATGCTTCTCTTCTGGTTTGAAAAAGCGCGATTTTAGCGGCTTTTTAAATGCGATCAGAAGCACGAAAGAGAGTACGAACGAAAGCAGAATCTGCACGTCCCAATCAAGATGAAAGCCGAAGCTCAAAAGCCCCGTGATAAAAAATCCGGCGCTGAAAAATATAAAGGTAAAATCCATCACCAAAAGCTCGACGATCGCCAAAATCACGCCGATTATGATAAAAATCAGCGCGTTCATTTGAGCTCCTTCGCGCCGTTTTTGCTGAGGAATTCTTTAAGCACGCTAAGAGAGCCAATAAGCTCGCTCGTTTCGTAAGGGATCAAAATTTTATCCTTGCTCGGGTTTTTGGACAGCTCGCTGAAAGCGTTTACGCGACCCTGCGCGAGCAGGTATTCCGCCGCAAAGCTGGAAGCGCTCATCGCTAAATTTATACTGTCCATCGCGTCTTTTTGACCTTGCGCAAGCGCGATCTGCTCATATTTTTTCGCATCAGCCATACGCTCGATCGCCTCGGCTTCAAGCACCTTCTCCTGCTTTAGCGCTTCGGCGTTTCGGATGAGGGCCGCTTTTTCAGCCTCGGCTTTAAGCTCGATCGCGCGCTTTTCGCGCTCGGCTTTCATCTGCATATTCATCGCCTCTTCGATGCCGTGCGGTACCGAAATTTCGGAAATCTCCACGCGCATGATCTTTACGCCCCAGTTATCCGCGGCGTCGCCCAGAGCGATTTGCAGCTTGGAATTTAGCTGATCGCGCGAGCTAAGCGTGTTGTCTAAGCTCATCTCGCCGATCGCGCTACGTAGCGTCGTCATCGCTAAATTTGAAATCGCGCGGCGATAATCCTCGACGTTGTAAAGCGCCATCTTACCGTCGATGACCTTCAAAAACACGATACCGTCGACGCTTATGTTGACGTTATCTTTGGTGATGACTTGCTGCTTGCTGATGTCCACCAGCTGCTCGCGCACGCTCATCTTCGCGCGCACCGCGTCAAAAAACGGCACGATGATGTGAAAGCCGCCGTCTAGCACCTTATGAAAGCGACCCAGCCGCTCGATAATCAAAATTTCCGATTGCGAGACGATCTTGACCCCCATCTTTAGAATTGCCGCGATGAGGACGCAAAATACTATTACCGTAGTTACGAACCCTTCCATTTTCACTCCTGAATTAAAATTTTGCAATTATAGCATTTTTAGCTTATTTTGGCTTTTAAGGCGCGTCGTGATACAATCGCTTAAAATTTTTTATAATTAAATTTACGGGATAAAATTTTATGATCAGATACATCGTGCTGCTTCGCCATTCACGCAACTACCGACTGCTCTTTTCGGCGGGTTTTATATGTATGTTCGGCTTGTGGTTTTCGGTCGTTGGGGTCGCCACGCTACTGATTGAGCTTG
>NZ_CALEDC010000501.1 GCF_937949835.1 uncultured Campylobacter sp. | reverse complement strand
CGCAGCTCAAAAGTTTATTTCAGCTTTTTAAAACCGCGCGCCGTATGGCTCAAAGTCCATTTTCACGCACTTAATCAACTACCGTAATCCCCGCATCCGCGCAGACTTTTTGAGCCTTTTTAGATATGCCGATGCCGGTCGTCTCGATTTTTTTAAGATTTTTAAATTGTGCAAGCTCGGCGGCGTCGATGTTTTTGATGTCGAAAAGCTCATCCTCGCCGTCCCAATCAGGCGCGATTTGCAGGTAAATTTCGTTTCCGCCGTCAAGATAGAGCTCGCTCACCTGTTCCGCCAAATTTGCGGGGACCGGATAGTTCTTAAACCACTTTTTGGCTTGCGGCAGGGCGCCGAAGTCCGCATACGGATCGATGCCGCGCTCCTCGCAGTACTCAAACACGTCAAATTTGGGCTGTAGCAGGGCTTTTTCATACATCAGCTCGTTCATCACGGCGACTTTGAAATTGAAATTTTTAAACGCTAGCGTCTCACCAGCCGCGTGCGGAAGCTTAAATTTATCGCTCGGCCTGCGCTTTACCTTTTTCTCTTTTTGATTGATGCAGACGCGCCCTATCGGCATTTTCGCAGCTCGCACGATGTCTGCAATCTCGTCGGTGTCGCGCTTAGCGAAGCGCTCGGCAAAGTCCATCGCGCCTATGCGCTCCTGCACGGCCTCGGCAAGAGCTAGCGAGACTTCGAATTTACCTAGACTAAGCTCCAAAAATATATATGCGCCGCGCAGCTCCTGCTCGGGCACGGCCTCAAGCGGCGGTCTGCCCTCAAGCGTGAACGCGCCGCCGTAGAGCTTGCGCGGAACCTCGTGCTGCACGCCCTTTGCGACCTCAAGCATCAAAATCATCTCGGTAAGCTTCGGTTCTGCGAGCTCTCCTGCGCGCACAAAGGCGAAAATCCCCGCCTCATCCCAAAAATAGCGGCTTTTGCCCTCCCCGTCATCGACCACGCGCGGCTGCCCCAAGGCTTCGTTAAGCTTAGCCAGATCAAACTCGCAGTTTACGCCGCCGATGAAAATGCCGTCCGAGCGCACGTCGACGTCAAATTTATCCTTTTTAAAAATATCAAACAGTCCCATTTGTCGCTCCTGATTTTGCCTTAAATTTCGTTTTAAAATTTTTCCAAAAACCCGTAAAAATCGTCTGCGAAAAGCCTATCCTCGCCCTCCGCATAGTCGCGCACATAGACCTTGTATTCGCACGGCGCGTCGTCTACCCGCTCGCTCGCTATCTCTTTCGTCGCTCCGCTTGCTGCATCGCCTGCCGCTTCGCTTGTTGTTGCGCCCGCAGCTTTGCACGTCGTTTCGGCATTCATATCGCACGCCGCATCCGGCGATCTCTCCGCACGCGCTTCGTCATCCGATGCCCTATTTTCCGCACCGTCGGCTACCGTCGCGACGACCGTATCACGCACCGCCGCGCCCATGGCTTCGTCGCTCGTGCTCTCCGCCGTCTTGCCGCGCGCCGTATTCGGAGAGCCGTCCGCCATGCCATTTGCGGGCGAAATTTTAAAACAATACTCCTCGTCCT
>NZ_CALEDC010000500.1 GCF_937949835.1 uncultured Campylobacter sp. | reverse complement strand
ACGGTATCAAAAATGCCGCGAGTTTCGGCGTGAGCGGATACGGGCTAAAGGGCGGTATCGACGCGCTCGTGCGCACTCCAAACGGCGATAATGCGCAGCTGCAAAGCGATCTTATCGGCGAGTTTAATCTCTACAACCTTACCGCGGCGTTTGCGGCGGTTAAAATTTTAACCAAGCTGCCGAACGAGGAGATCGCAAAAGCCCTGGCAAACTTCGGCGGCGTCGAGGGTCGCGTGCAGATCGTAAATAAAAATCCGCTTGTAATCGTTGATTTCGCTCATACCCCAGACATCGAAAAGGTTCTAAACGCGCTACGCGCAAGCGGCGAGATCATCGCGGTTTTTGGCGCGGGAGGCGATCGCGACCACGGCAAGCGTCCGAAAATGGGCGCCATCGCGGAGCACTTTGCTAAAATTTGCATCGTTACGAGCGATAACCCGCGTAGCGAAGAGCCAAGCGAAATCATCGAGCAAATTTGCGCCGGTATGCGCCGAAAAGATAAAATTTTAAAGATCGCGGATCGCAAAGAGGCGATCGCGCGCGCGCTAGATCTTGCCAAAAACGGCGAGATGATCGCTATTTTAGGCAAGGGCGACGAGACCTACCAGGAGATCAAGGGCGTGAAGCACCCCTTCAGCGACAAGCAGGTCGTAAGCGAGCTCGTCGCGGCGCGAGGCGGGTCAAATTTAGACTAAATTTAAAGGACGGCCGATGAAAATCGAAATTTTATCAAGCAAAATCCACCGTGCGCGCGTGACGGACGCCAACCTAAACTACGTAGGCTCTATCACGATCGGACCCGAGCTCATCGAGGCTGCGGGGCTTTGCGAATACCAAAAAGTCGAGATCCTAAACGTCAATAACGGCGAGCGCTTCGCTACCTACGTGATCCGCGGCGAGAAAAAGGGCGAGATCTGCCTAAACGGCGCAGCCGCGCGCAAAGTCTGCGTCGGCGACGTCGTCATCATCGTTGCTTACGCACAAATGAGCGCCAAAAAAGCAAGAAGCTTTAAGCCTAAAATCGTGCAGGTAAACGAAAAAAACCAAATAACGGAGTAAAGATGTTCGAAGGAATGGATTTTTCAAAAATGGGGCAGATGCTCGATCAGATGCAGGCCAAGGCTAAGCAGATCGAGGAGGAGAATGCGCGCAAGGAATTTACCGTAAAATCGGGCGCGGGCATGGTCGCCATCAAGCTAAACGGTGCGGGCGAGGTGCTTGATCTAAGCATCGACGACAGCCTCTTTAACGACAAAGAGAGCTTGCAGATACTGCTAATTTCGGCGATAGGCGACGCGATAAAACTCGTCGAAAATGAAAAGAAAGGCGCCGCAGCGTCCATGCTAGGAGGGCTCGGCGGATTGGGTGATCTACTCGGCAATAAGGGCTAAGCGTAGTTCAAAAATGGTGAAAATAGGCTTTTTAGAGAGGGCGACTACTTCCCGCCTGGCGAGCGGTTTGGATTTTACGGAGCGAGCGGCTTCTGTAGCGAACTAAATGAAGCCCTATTTTATAAGGCGACAAGTTAAATTTAGATTTTTGTGGCGATACGGTTTGCATAAAGCACGGCTCGCTTGATTTGACGCTAGGTTATTAATTTTAACTTTAGTAAATCAGTCAAATTTAACGGGTGCACGAGGGTAAATTCTAAAATTTCGGTAGGCTGCTACGTTGCAGTGCAAAGCAAAATTTAGCTCGCGCAACTTAAATGCAAAGCAAGGCGAGCCGTTGTGCGGTATCCGCGAGTAAATGAGCACAAGATGCGGCTCAAAAAAGCGGAGCATCCTTCGCCTCGCGCACTGCGTAAAGCTAGGGAAATTAAAATTTAAAATTTTAAGCGGCATGATTACTTCTACGAGGCGTACAAACGACTCGCGACAGCAAAGTCTAAGCTGCGCGACGAAAAGGCATACCGCAGGGCGCGAATTTGCATTCGCCAAGGGCGCGCCCAAGCAGAGCAAATAAAAACCGCAAGGTAGGATCGATGGATATTTTAGAAAAATTTAAAGACTATTTGAAGCGCAACGAGCTGAAGGCGTCTAGCTTTCATCCGTATTTCGAGGAGGCGCTCAATTACATGCTGCAAGCGGGCGGCAAGCATTTTCGCGCGCAGCTGCTACTAGGCGTCGTCTCGGCGGTAGATGAGCGGCGCTTTGAGGGCGCGCTGGCGATCGCGATGGCGCTTGAGATGATCCACACCTACTCGCTTATACACGACGATCTGCCCGCGATGGACGATGCGGATCTGCGCCGCGGGCGACCGAGCCTGCATAAAAAATACGACGAGGTCACGGCGATTTTGGTGGGCGATGCGCTAAATACAGACGCATTTTTGATCGCCGCGAACGCAAGCCTAAGCGACGAGATCAAGATAAAATGCATTAAAACTCTAGCGCGAAACGCAGGTAGCAGCGGCATGGTGCTGGGTCAGGCGATCGATTGCCGTTTTGAAAACAGCCCGCTAAAGCAAAGCGAGCTTGAGTTTTTGCATCTGCACAAAACGGGCGCGCTCATCGCAGCGGCGTTTGAGCTAGGCGCCATAATCGGCGGGCTAAATGACGAGCTCGCGCATGAGCTTTACAAGATCGGCCTGAAGCTAGGGCTTATATTTCAGATCGAGGATGACATCATCGACGCCACGGGCGACGAGGCAAGCGCGGGCAAGCCCGTAGGAGCGGATGGCGCAAAAAATTCCTTCGTAAATTTACTCGGACTTGCGGGCGCTAGAAGCTACAAGCAGCGCCTAATAGACGAGGTAAGCGGCGCGATGGCGGGCTATGATGAAAGCCTGCGCGATTTGGTTTTAAATTTGATAGAAAAATACCTGAAAGGATGAAAAATGTCGAGCGAGCAGCTAAGTAAAATTTCAAACACGATCAAATTTCTAAGCGCGGATATGATCCAAAGCGCCAATTCAGGCCATCCCGGCACACCGATGGGGCTAAGCGACGTAATGAGCATATTTATGAGTAAGGTCCGCCACAACCCCAAAAATCCCGCGTGGCTGAACCGCGACCGCGTCGTATTCTCTGGCGGGCACGCAAGTGCGCTCGTGTATAGCTACCTCTATCTTAGCGGATACGATCTGAGCATGGACGATCTGAAAAGCTTCAGGCGTCTGCACTCCAAAACACCGGGCCATCCGGAGATCACTACCCCCGGCGTAGAGATCGCTACCGGACCGCTCGGGCAAGGCGTCGCAAACGCGGTCGGATTTGCGATGGCCGCAAAATACGCCGCGCATCTGCTAAACGAGGAAGGAAGCGAGATCATCGATCACCGCGTCTATTGCTTCTGCGGCGACGGCGATCTGCAGGAGGGCATCAGCTACGAAGCGTGCGCGCTTGCAGGCAGACATAACCTCGATAATCTCACGATAATCTATGATTCTAATGGCATCACGATCGACGGCAGCACCGATATCGCGTGGTTTGAGGACGTAAAGGTGCGATTTGAAGCGCAAGGCTTTGAGGTCGCGCGCATCGACGGGCATAATTTCGATCAGATAGAATTTGTCCTTGACGAGGTCAAAAATAAAACCAAACCCTACCTCATCATCGCAAACACCACGATCGGCAAGGGGGCGCTAGAGCTTGAGGGCACGGCCAAGACGCACGGCGCGCCGCTTGGAGAGGAGCTGCTTGCACGCGCTAAGCAAAGCCTGGGCTTTGATCCAGCCCAAAGCTTCGTCGTAAGCGAGGACGTGCTTTTTGCGACGCGCGCTGCGGTTGAGAGGGGCGATTTGGAGGAGCGGCTTTGGAAGGAGAAGCTTGCGAAGCTAAGCGATGAAAAAAGAGCGCTTCTAAACGAGCTTTTAAATCCCGACTTTAGCAAGATAGAATTTCCCGATTTTAGCGGGCTTAAGGTGGCCACGCGCGATAGCAACGGTAAAATTTTAAACGCTATCGCAAACGCGGTGCCCGGCTTTTTGGGCGGAAGCGCCGATTTGGCGGCATCGAATAAGACCGAGCTAAAAGGCGGCGGCGACTTTCCGTGCGGCAAAAATTTACACTTCGGCATCCGCGAGCACGCGATGGCGGCGATCGGCAACGCCTTTGCGAGATACGGGCTTTTCATCCCGTTTAGCGCGACGTTTTTTATCTTCAGCGACTATCTCAAAACGGGCGCTAGACTTGCGGCGCTGATGGGCTTGCGCCACTATTTCGTCTTCACGCACGACAGCATCGGCGTAGGCGAGGATGGGCCAACGCACGAGCCTATCGAGCAGCTTAGCACCTTCCGCGCGATGCCCGGCTTCTACACCTTCCGCCCCGCAGACGGCAACGAAAACGTAAAATGCTGGCGCACGGCGCTTGCTCTGAATGCGCCCGCGGCATTCGTCTGCTCGCGCCAAGGGCTTGAGCCGCTACCTAAGGCGGTTTTGGGCGACGTGCAAAACGGCGCGTATCTGCTAAGGCAAAGCAAAGAGGCGCAAATCACGCTCATCGCAAGCGGCAGCGAGGTCTCGCTCTGCCTAAAAGCGGCAGCGATATTGCAAGAGCAAGGTATTGGCGCAAACGTCGTAAGCGCGCCGTGCTTCGAGCTTTTGTGCGAACAGGACGCTGACTATCTAGCGCAAATCCTGCAGGCGCAGACCAAAATTTTAGCCGTCGAAGCCGCAAGCGCGCTTGAGTGGTATAAATTTGCAGACGCGGTACACGGCATGCAAAGCTTCGGCGAAAGCGGCAACGCAAACGAGCTATTTAAGCTTTTCGGCTTCACCGACGTCGCGATCGCAAAGCAGGCCAAAGAGCTTTTAGAATAGTAGCGGCAAAGGACGAAATTTGAGCGAAAAAATCAAAATTTCATATTTAGACGGATTTAAAATTTACGGGTTAAAAGCCCGCACGAAAAACGCGGACGAGCTAGACGGGAGCGGTAAAATTCCCGCGCTGTGGGCAAAATTTATGAAAGAGTGCTATGACGGGCAGAGCGAGATTTACGGCGTCTATTACGATTACGAAGACGGCGCCGACGGGCTTTACGATATCTTTATCGGCGCTAAAGCGCCCCGCAGCGACGAAGCCTTGGAGATCAAAAGCGACAAATACGCGGTTTTTAGCTTCCCGAATGAGCCGCAAAACGTAGCAAAGTTTTGGAGCAAAATTTGGAGCTTTTTTGAGGCCGGCGAACTAAAAAGAGCGTTTGGAACGGATTTTGAGTTTTACGGCGGAGACGAGATCAAAATTTTTATCTCGGTTTTGTAGGGCGGCGCATGAAATTTATAAACGGCGAGTGATTTTTCGCCGCCGCGACGATGAGCTTTTGCGTAAAATTTCA
>NZ_CALEDC010000499.1 GCF_937949835.1 uncultured Campylobacter sp. | reverse complement strand
GCAGCATTCGCTTGGCAAGATCGGCGATCTTTACGGGCTCGCCCATATCCAGCACGAAAAGCTCGCCGCCTCGCGCGATGGAGGCTGCTTGAAGCACAAGCTGACACGCCTCACTAACGAGCATAAAATATCTCGTAATCTCGGGGTGCGTAACGGTAAGCGGCTCGTTCGCTTCGATCTGGCGTTTAAATTTAGGGATGACGCTGCCGCTTGAGCCGAGCACGTTTCCAAAGCGCACCGCGACGATCTGCGTGTCGCTTGCCGCGTCGTTGGAATTTAGCGCGTAAAGCTCGCAGATACGCTTCGTCGTGCCCATAATGTTCGTCGGTCGCACCGCCTTATCGGTCGAGATCAAAACAACCTTTTTCGCGCCGTATTTTTTAGACAGATCGATTACGTTTTTTGTGCCGATGACATTATTTTTGACCGCTAGATGCGGGTTAAACTCGCATAGCGGCACGTGCTTATACGCCGCTGCGTGCACGACTACTTCGGGACGAAATTCTGCAAAAACCTCCTCCAGCTCATGGCGATAAACGACGTTTATCATCTTTAACTCGTTGCGCGCATCCGCGCCGGTGGCTTCGTTAATCGAGTAGAGGTTAAACTCGCTGTGTTCGACCATAATGAGCCGCTTTGCGCCGAATTTCAAGCATTGCTTGCAAATTTCGCTTCCTATCGTGCCGCCCGCGCCCGTTACCAGCACGATCTTGTCTTTGATAAAATTTTCAATCGCCTTGGTGTCGAGGTCTTTGGGCTTGCGAGCGAGCAGATCCTCGATCGATACGTCGCGGATCTTTTTGCTCTCATCCTCCAAAAGCGAAAAGAGTTTAATATCCTTTAGCCCGTACGCGAACAGCTCGTCGTATAGCTCCTTTAGCTCGTCCGGATACAGCGCCAGCGCGATGATCGCGGTTTTGGCGCCGCTATCTTTGATCATCTGCGGAATTTCGCTCTTGGCTCTGACGACGTAGTTTTCGCAATACGTCCCTACTAGCTCAGGCCGCCCGTCCACGACGCCCACCGGATAGTAGTTGATATATTTTTGCCGCATACCTTTTAGGACGTGAAAGGTCTTGCTTGTAGCGCCTACGACGATACAAGGCTCATTATTCGTGATATTTTTCTTCTCACTTAGAAACATCCGCTTTGAAATTCTAATCCCACCGATTAAAATAAACGAGATCGCCGCATCGATGATGATGACCGAGCGCGGGAAGGGGTTAAAAATTTTACTCGCTAGAAAAAACAGGATCAAAAAGGTAAGCGCCGCCATAACGTGCGCATAAAAGAGCTTTCTTGCTTCGTATAGCCCGAAAAATCTCCACGGAACTAAATAGATCCGCAAAAACCAAAAATAGAAAATTTTAATCGCAGTAAGGCTTGAGGCGCTAAGCAGCGCGCCTTTATAAAATTCGTTCGGTATATCTCCGCTAAATCGCAGCAAAAACGCGATATAAACGGAGAGGATCGAGATAAAAATATCTCCCAGCAAAAAAAACGCGAAGCGGCTAAATTTAGTGGGTTTTAACAGCATCAGATGTTTTCTTTTACGATTTTTACGACGCGCTCGATCGTATCGTCGCTCATATCGGTGCCGCTAGGAAGGCAGATGCCGCGACTAAACATATCCTCGCTCGTGCCGTCAACTACGCTAA
The DNA here is from genome assembly GCF_937949835.1 of uncultured Campylobacter sp. Classification (GTDB taxonomy): domain Bacteria; phylum Campylobacterota; class Campylobacteria; order Campylobacterales; family Campylobacteraceae; genus Campylobacter_B. Next base: position 210 of record NZ_CALEDC010000499.1, on the reverse strand, counting down.
GCGCGCCTGCGAAGATGCTTTGCAGATGCATCGGCTTCCAAAGCGGGCGAGATTCGATGTCGGCTTTATTTAGCGCATCGATTACCTTTAGATGAGCGCCTTTTTGTTTAAATAATAGCGTTGTAAGCCATCTATTGCCCTCGCCGCCTTCAACTTCAGGCATAAACTCCACATCTGCGCCTCTAAACAGATCCTCATAAATTTTAAAAA
>NZ_CALEDC010000498.1 GCF_937949835.1 uncultured Campylobacter sp. | reverse complement strand
GTGTGGGATCATCACTTTTTTGTTGTTATCTTCGTTTATTTCCCACTTTCCTCTCTCGTCTTGCTTATCTTCCAGTCCTTGTATCTCTTTGGCTGCGTCTAGGTATTTTTTAGCCCTTTGTTCGTCATGTTCGCACGCTAGGGCTAGGCTAAAATTTAAGTCTATAAAGCTCTTTCTTAGGCTTAAAAAGTCATTTTCGCTTTTAGCGTAATTTTCCAAGTCGTCGCTTAGTACGTTTCTTCTTTGCTCTGGCGTTATATTATTCATTATAGGCTCCTGCCTCTGTCGTTTTCGTTTTCTTGCCCTTTAGCCTTGTTTAAAATTTTCTCTTTGGTTTGCGCTAGCGTATCGTTTACCTTCTGATAAAACTTGGGGTAGCTATCTTTAAAATTCGGCGTCTCTTTTTCGATGTCGCCCATTATCTTTTTTAACTTTTCGTATCCTTTGACGTCAAGGCCTTTTTTGGTCTCTTTTTCGTAGGTTGTTTGTAGTTTGGCGTAATTAGCCCGTTCGTTTTCCATCTCCTTAAATCCGCCTTTGACTTTTTTACGTTGTGTGTAGACTTCTTTTACTAAATCGCCCACTGCTTCTTTAAATTTGGGGCTGTCAAAAGCTAGGTCAAGCTTTTCTTGGCGCTGGCGATCTTTTGCGATACTCTCTTCTTTACCCTGTTTTAACATCATCTCAAGGCTTCTATCCATTTCCTGCAGCGCAGTTATAATGCCGTTTATTCCGTCGCTGTTCATGAGATTGTCGATTGATTTTTGAAAATTCGCTTCAAGCTTTGATTGCTGATCCTTGAGATCCTCGAGCTCTTTTTCGTGCTGCATCTCTAGCTCGTCGGCTCGTTTGTTCCAATCCTCTTGCTCGGCGCTGCTTTCTCTACCTGACTGAGGCTCGTTTTGTTGCGGGCTCTGCTCTTTTTCTTCCCCTTTTTCCTTTTTGGCGATCTGCTCCTCTTTTGCCTTGATTTGCTCTTCTATTTTTTCTTTCTCTTTTAAAATTTGTAGACTCTCCTTCAAGGACTCATTTTTTTCTACGCCGTCTAATCTATCTTTTACGAACTCTCTTTTTGCTTTCGGGCTTTTAAATTCGTCTAACTCCTGCTGCTTTTCTTTAACTCTCACATCTAGCAGCTCTTTCTCGCCCAGTATTTCTACGGCTTGCTGCGCGTCTTTGCTTAAATTTGCTGCTCCCATTACTTCGTAGGCAAATTTCTTGTTAATGTCTCGTATCGTGTATTCTTTGCCGTTATCGAAGTCTTCTCTTAGCTCCATATTCATTTCTCTTAAGGTGAGCTCTTTTATTTCGGTCACATCCCTTAGACTCATATTGGTTCTATAAATATCGTTGATTGCTTCTTGAACTTTGCTATCGTCGTCCGTTCCGTATGCAGTATAAAACTCTCTTACGCAAGCCACCGCGCTTGTCTCATTGCTTTTGAATAACCCGGTATTTGCTATGGCTTGCTGACAATCTAAAATCTTGTTTCTCGTGTCGTCCATATCTTTGTTTTGCGTTTGCGGCTCATTTTCTTCCCCTTTGCTTATATTTGAAGTCGTTAGGGTTTGTTCGTCCTCGCTTAAATATGCCCATTCGGCCATCTGCTCTTGCGTCAGCTCTTCTGCCACCTTAAATCCTTTTGATAGATTATTTTTCAGCAGTCTATCATTTGTTAGATTTAAAAAACTTTTAAAAAACGACATACAAAAAGGTTTAGATTTGCCAAAAAAATTAAAAACGCTCACAAATGCCTTTTAAATGCTCTACAATCAAAAATAAGCTTTTTCCTCTATTCTTTCCTTAATTTTTCATCTATGCGGCTTTAATAGCTCTTAAAATCGTTTTAAACGCTTGACTGATTTTAAAATTTAAAAATCCAGCTTTAATTAAAAATTTTCCCATCGCATTAATTATTAATTTTTTTGAAATTTCTTCTCTGTATATATAAATATGTTTTTAAGGAAAATTTAAGCTATCTAAAAATTTAATTAAAATTTAAAAATTCTAAAAATTTAAATTTTCAGCAACACAGACTCTATCTAAATTTTATTTTTTCCCTTTTTTAAATTTGTTTTTTACATATAGGTAGGAGGCGAGGCATTTTGTAAAAACTTAAACTTTTTATTTAATTTTTAATTAGGCTATTAAATAGCCTACATTTCTTTATTTCAATATACTTTTTAGTTGCTAACCTTAAAAATTATTCGAGGCATTTTGTAAAAAATCGCTTTTCTTAACCGCTTTTTTGTCAATTTTAAGAATTTCAAGCTCCGTAAAATCGCACTTTAAGCAAAAAATTTTTACTTCAAAAAATTTCAACCTTAAAGACGGCTACTTTTCGCTTACTTTTAATTAAATTTTGATAAAGTTACTTATATGAAAAATTTGGAAAAAAATAAGAATATCTATGTGCAACACGGACGTTTTTATATTGACTGCCAAA
>NZ_CALEDC010000497.1 GCF_937949835.1 uncultured Campylobacter sp. | reverse complement strand
TGGTGCTCGCTCGTGCGGGCGATCTTGCGGGCATCCGCCACAAGCAGACGATCGAGAAGATTCTGCTGAGCGATCAGGCGGCTCTTGCGCGCGTCAATACCGGCGCATCAAAGGCCGCGGGAAAGTGCGGTGGACTGAAAAGCTTTGCCACCGTAACAAACACGATTGATGCAAAAAACGCCACGCTAAGCATGCAAACGCTTAGAGACGTGCTCAAAGTAGGACACAAGAAAAGCCGCCCGTATGATTTTATCTTGGTGAATGATAAGCAGCTCGATAAGATCATGGATCTCATCGACAAGATCAAGCAGGTAAACAATACGGTGGAATATCTCCACGACAAAGTCCAGGCGATCGACTCTCAATACGGCGACAGCGTAAAAATCCTGCTAAGCCCGGAGCTTGCGGATACTGAGCTGATCGCGTTTAGAAGCGACGATATCTACAAGGTAGACTGGAGAAACACTAGAAAAAGGGAACTTCCGAGCGAGAACGACGAGATCAAAAAGGAAATTTTGACCGAATTCACGCTTCGAGTCTGCACGCCGGTGGCCTTTGCTTGGGTGAAGAACCTAGCAGCCTAAAACACGGGGGCAGGTAAGCCTGCCCCAAATAAGGATAAGAGATGACTTTTGCAAATTTCAAGGAAAGACTGCAAATCGCGACTCGCCCGGACGTCTTGGCTCCGAGCGACGAGGAGATCAAGACGCTGATGGGCGAAGCGGCGCTGGAGATTTGCAAGGCTATCACTCCGCTTGAGATGATCGAGATAGATCACCGCAGCTTCGAGGTGGCGTATCACTTGGGGGGCGACTACTTCGTGCGTAAATTTAAGCTTCCCGCGAATGATAGCGACGAGATCGATTTTAAAGACGATAGTTTGATAAGCGCTCTGCTTTACGGAATCGCCGCAAAACGCGGACGAGACGATTTTTACCAAAAATACAGGAGCTTTTATCAAAGATCGCTCTGCGAATACGAGCTAAATAACTTCGATGAAAACACGCCCGATCTGCCTACCGCGCTTGCGCGGAGCGGATATCTAAAACCGTATAGCGTCAAGTATGCCCTGGATGAAAAATATACATTTGAAGAAAGTTTTATAAACAAGCTCGACTTCTGGCTAGCCAATGTCGCTCTGACGAGAAATCTTTCGTGGCGAAATTTCATTTACGATTTCATTGCTTTTCAAAACGGTAAAAAAGAAGGAAGGGCTGATCTTGCGGCGCTGGATAAATTTATGAAAGAGAGGATAAAGCCATAATGCAAGATAAAGAATTTACGCAGATCTGTAGGGAAATTTTGGCTGTCGCAGAAAAAATAGTGCCATTTCCCGATCGAGCGAAAGAGGTTTTGCAGAAGATTGAGAAATACAAAGACGAGATGCAAAAAACCGTCTCCGACGCAAA
>NZ_CALEDC010000496.1 GCF_937949835.1 uncultured Campylobacter sp. | reverse complement strand
AGCAGCTCGTCTGCTACTGCGTTTAAAATTTCAAATTTAGCCTTGCTACCAAGTCTCAAAAGCTCGCCGCAAGCAGCCTTTGCGCGCTTACAGATCTCTAAAATTTCGTTCATTTTCGCTCCTTAATCTATAAAACAAATCACACGCTTTGTATCAAAATTCTGCGAACAGCACCTATATCGCGTCTAAAATTCCTGCGCGTCTTATTTTTATCCGCACGGCGGTTTAAATTTAGCGCGCTTTGGGTCATTTTATTTCGGATTTTCTTATGTCATCGCCGGGCATTACGCCCAACCTTCTCATTTCAATTCGCGCATAGCACTTTTACGTAATCCGCCGGCTCATATCCGCGCAGTTCAAGAACGTCTAGCTCGCCGTTTTTATCGGCGTCCGGTTCGTCAAATTTTGCCGTCCACGCCGCGTCTTGCGCCGTAAATTTTAGCTTGATATTCTTTGGGGTACCGCTTTCTCCCACTCGGTGCGGTTTAGCGTGCCGCCTAGGTCCTCGTCGTTAGCCTCTATAAAAATTCTAGCGGGATTTGCCTCTTTACACGCCCACGCCGCGCCCGTCAAAAGTAGCGCAAAAAATATAATCTTTTTCATCTACGTCCTCCGTTTAAAATTTTAAACGCGCGAACACAGCTAAAATTTCATTGCAGCGCGATATTATCCGCATGTATCGCGTCATCGTCGCTTTTGTAGCCTAAAGCATGCTCTATCTCATCGCTTTTTGCGCCCGCTATGCGCGCAAGCTCGCAGCTTGAATAGTTGCTAATGCCGTGCGCCAGCAGCTTGCCGTCGGTCGCGTAGACGTTTACGATCTCGCCGCGCTCAAACTCGCCGCGCACCTCTGCAATCCCGACCGCAAGCAGGCTTTTGCCCGATTTTATCGCCTCTGCCGCACCCGCGTCGATAATCACCGCGCCTTTGCTAATCGCGCCGTATGCGAGCCAGTATTTACGCGAGCTAAGCCGCGCTGCGCCCGCGCTAAAGAGGGTGCCGACCTCGTCGCCCGCCGCTATTTTAAGCAAAATTCCGTCCGTACGCCCGTTTGCGATGATCAGACTAGTGCCGATCTGATTTGCCATTTGCGCCGCCGCGATCTTGGTCGCCATGCCGCCTGTGCCGAATTTACTGCCCTCGTCGCCTGCCATTTTGACGACGTGCTCGTCGATTTTTTCGATAAAGCTTAAAAGTTTTGCGTCCGCGTGCTCGCTCGGATTTTTGTCGTACAGCCCGTCGATATCGCTTAAAATCACGAGCAGATCAGCATCGATTAGCCCCGCTACTAGCGCACTTAGCGTGTCGTTGTCGCCCACTTTCAGTTCATCTGCTACGACGGGATCGTTTTCGTTTATGATCGGCACGATGCCGCGCAAGAGTAGCTCCGCACAGACGTTTCGCACGCTAAGATAGCGCGCCCTGTCGCTAAAATCGCCTCGGCTTAACAGCAGCTGCGCGATAATGCGGTCATGCGCCCAAAACAGCCGCTCGTAAAGATGCATAAGCGCGACCTGCCCGACCGCCGCCAGAGCCTGCTTGCGGCTTAAAATTTTGGGTCTTTGCGCGATGCCTAGCAGCCCCATGCCCGCGCCCACGGCGCCCGAGCTTACCAAAGCCACGCAAAAGCCCGCATCTTTTAGCTTGCAAATTTGTGCGACTAGACTTTTGATGAGCCGCTCATTTAGCGAACCGTCCGCATTGGTAAGCGTTGAAGTACCGATTTTTACGACGATACGTTTTGCGCCGCCCAGAAGCTCTTTTCTACCCATTTTCCGCTCCGAAATTTTTGAAAATTATATCGAAAACGGCTTATTTTAAATTTTATGTTTTGAGCTGTGCGCAGCGTACTTTTGGCTAAAATTTCTAAAACAGTTCTCTTTTTTCTAAGCATTATATTTGTGGCGCCTGCGCGCAGGTTTAAATTTATTTGGCGCTATCGCGCTGCGAGTTTAAATTTTAGCGGAGTAAATTTTATAGATTTGACTTTAAATTTAAAAGTATCGCAGGTTAAATTTAACCTGCGATACTAAATAATATTTGCAAGTATTTCGAGGCGATTTTTGGGGTTTTCTGCTTCGCAAGCTCGCAGCTGCAAGCAGAAGAAGTTAAAATTTGACGAAGATAAGGCATATAGCCTATCAAGTCAAATTTTAACAAAATCTGCAAAAAGCGTCCGAAAGACGCCGCAAATTAGCCTATATTCTCACCGGCTATCATACCAAACGTTAAGCAGTCAGCTATCGCCACGCTACCTAAGCGGCTAGCTCCGTGTACACCGCCGGTGATCTCGCCTGCGGCAAATAGTCTAGGAATAGGCATCTCTGTTTGTAGCGAGATAACCTGGGCTTTGGTATTGATATCGATACCGCCCATAGTGTGGTGGAGTTTTGGCGTACCTCGCATAGCGTAGAAAGGCGGTTTAGAGATATCTACGCCGTTTGTAGTGGTTTTATCCATAGGTTTGCCAAAGTCCTCGTCTTTACCTGATTTAACGAAGCTATTATATCTCTCGACGGTCTTTTTTAGCTCTGCGGCAGGGATTTTATAAAAAGCCGCTAGTTCGTCTAGAGTTTCAAATTTCTTTAGTACGCCTGATTCTAGCGGTTTGGTGTAGTGTTCAGGTATGACCATATTTTTTACGCCATCGCTATCGCAGAAGTTGATAGGATAGATATCTGCTTTTGCGTCGATTACTTTAAACATAGCTTGAGAGCGGGTGCGGCGGTCTGCTAGCTCGTTCATATAGCGTTTGCCTGTTCTTGGATCGACTGAAATTCCGTAGCGGAAGCTTCCGTTTACGTTAAACATAGAGCCTACGCCAAAGCCTTTTTCGTCAGGGCATGCCCATGGACCAAATTGTATCCAGCTTAGCTGCACTGGAGTAGCGCCGATCCTAAACGCCTCTTTCATAGCGCCCGCTGTTGCGCCCGGGTGGTTTGTGCTATCTGTGGTTGGTAGGATAGATGGATCTTGAACCTGTCTAAAGAATACGTCGCGGCAGAATCCGCCCGCTGCTAGTACTACGCCTTTTTTAGCTTTTATCGTCTTTTTAGTTCCCGTGGTGTTTTCGGCGTCGTCTTTTTGGCTCTTTGGATCAAATTTATAATCCTCTCTGATGATCACGCCGTCCACGCCGCCGTCCTCGCCTAGGACGAATTCGTCAAATTTAGCTCTTTGTCTTAGCTCGCAGCCTTGTAGGTTTTTAAAGTATTCTACCATCGGCTGAACGATACCTGAGCCTGAGCCGTTAGCTGTTTGAAGCGATCTAGGTACGCTGTGTCCGCCTGCGTGAGTAACTTTATCTATGTATTTAGCGCCGCATTTTAGAGTTAGTTTATATGCGTCTTGCGCGCGAGTAGCGATGGTGTCGATTAGATCTACGTGGTTTAGGCCGCGGCCGGCTTTTAGACAGTCTTTGATAAATAGCTCGTTGCTATCTTTGATGCCTTCGGCTTTTTGTTTGTCGCTGTTTGGAACGGCAAAAATTCCGCCGTTGATAACGGAGTTACCGCCGACGCGTCCCATCTTTTCTAGGATTAGGACTTTATTGCCTTTTTCGGCTGCTGTTATACCGGCCGCAAGTCCGGCAAAGCCTGAACCAACGATAACTACGTCCCACTCTTCGTCAAATTTGACGTCTTTAGCGTTAACCGCAGCGTTTGCGTTTACGGAGCCGAGCGCTAAAGCACCCGCGCCAACTAGGCTCATTTTGAGCAGATCACGTCTTGAAACGTTTTCCATGATGTCTCCTTTATTTTACCGTTATACGGTTTTTTTTGATGCCTAATTTTGGGAAAATTATACCCAAAGTTAAATAAAAGCAAAATAATATTATTTAAAAATTGTTTTTAAATTTTAAAAAACCGCCGCAGCCAAAAAGCCGCTTATCGGCTGCTTGCTAGTTCTAAATTTAGACAAATTCTAAATTTAAATCTCTTCATAAAATTTTACGTTCGCTATGAGAGTGTATTCTGCGCCGGATAAAAGACCCGCTAAAAGCAGGTCTTTATCTCTCGCAAAGCTTACCGCATGCGTCGGCGCGGCATCTGCTGCAGTGAGTCATCTGCGCCATTGAGCCACCAATGAGCTTTCGCATGCTACGAATTTCTTCATTCGAGGGCGATTTGATATTTGCAAAAGGGGTATCATGCACGGGGATCATCGCCATACAGTTCATGATATCGGCTTGCCACTCCTTAGCTTTTTTCGCGATTTGCGGGACGTGATCCATATTTACCCCCGGGATTACGACCGTATTGATCTTTACGATCATGCGGGCTTCTTTTAGCTTGCGGATTCCCTCCTCTTGGCGCGCCCCAAGAATTCTAGCACCCTCTTCGCCGCGGTAAATTCTATTTCCGTGGCGTACCCAGGCATAAATTTTGCCGCCCACTTCGGGCGTTACGGCATTGACCGTTACCGTCACGTGGCTCACGCCGATGCGCACGATATCATCCACGTGCTCGGGCAGAGCTAGACCGTTTGTGGACAGACAAAGCAGGGCGCGAGGGAAGCGGGCTTTGCATTTTTCAAAGGTAGACAAAGTTTTGTCGGCATCGCACATAGGATCTCCGGGCCCTGCGATACCGATGACCGAGATATCTTGTCTAAATTTAAATAGATTTTCCACGTATAGCGCGGCTTCGTCCGGGCTTTGCACCCTCCCCGTTACGCCGGGGCGATTTTCGTTGGCGCAGTCGTAGATGCGGTTGCAAAAATTGCATTGGATATTGCAATGCGGCGCTACGGGAAGGTGCACGCGCCCGTAGCTCGCGGACGCTTTTTTGCTAAAGCAGGGGTGGTTGTCGAAGGAGGGTTTGGCGAAAAAATTCATCAATCTTTTTTCCTTCCGAATTTTATGGCGTCCGCGTGGCAAACATCCATACAATCGCCGCAGTTCGTGCAGTTCATCTCGTCCGGTCTCGTGCCCATTTCGCATTTGCGCAAACAGGCGTTGCAGTTATCGCAGGCGCTCGTTTTATAAACGCGAAATATTGAAATTTTACGCAGCAGCTCCATTATGCCGCCGCTAGGACAGGCAAAGCGACACCATAAATTTGCGACGATCAAGGATGCGGCGATGAGGGCCACGACTACGGCAGTGCGAACCGCCCAGTACCAGTCGGAAAATTTAAAGGACATGATAACGGCGTTTAGATACTCGTCGCTGGTGCGGATAGGGATCATAACGCGGGGGTTGCCGTAGATAAAATACACGCCCGCGCTAAGCAATACGGCTAAAACCATGCCTATCTGCGCATATCGCAGCTTCCTGTTATTTTTTAGCTTGAGCTTAAAGGCGGCAAATTTGCCGAGCATTTGATTTACGAATCCGCCCGGGCAAAGCCAGCCGCAAAACGCGCGCCCAAGGAAAATAACTAGCACGGGGATAAATAGCCAAAATCCGAAAAAGACGGTCGCGATCCGCCCCCAGCACGTGATTATCGGGCAGGATTGGCAGTTTACGAAAGGTACGATAAAAGGGCATCTGAAAATTCCGTAATACGCCCATTGCCCGATCGCGCCGATAAAAATCAGCTGCACCAATCGACGAATTTTAGTTAGCCTAGAGACTTTTTTCATCTTTGCCATATTTACGATACTAAACATCTTTTACACCAAACCTTTCTATGAGTTCAAGCCCGCGCGCCGAATGGATGGAGGTAAAGCCGTGTCGCTCGAAAATTCCCTGCCCCTCCACGGAGCAGACGAAGTCCGCGAAGTCGTCGGCCAGCTTCTCGTCTTTTACGTATTTCATGATATTTAGCGTAAAGGTAAGCGGCCCGGGCGGGATGAGTTTCTCGTCGATAGGCATATATTCGATCTTGTCTTTAAATCTATCGTGCGTCGTTAGGCGCTTTTCGATGATGGACGCATCGCCCTTGCCGTCTACGAGATCGCACATCATCTGAATGACGCATGATCCGTTGGCGACCATATTTT
>NZ_CALEDC010000495.1 GCF_937949835.1 uncultured Campylobacter sp. | reverse complement strand
GCGGGTTTGCGATGCCCTGCCCCGCGATGTCGGGCGCGCTGCCGTGAATCGGCTCGTAAATGCCCACCTTGCCGCCGATGCTCGCACTCGGAAGCAGCCCGATCGAGCCGCAGATCATGCTCGCCTCGTCGCTTAAAATATCGCCGAACAAATTCTCCGTCAAAATCACATCAAACTGCGCAGGCGCCCGCACGAGCTGCATCGCGGCGTTATCTACGTACATAAACTCCAAATTTATCCCCTCGTAATTTCCCACTAGCTCGCTTACGACCTCGCGCCACAGCTGGCTTGTTTCAAGCACGTTGGCCTTATCCACGAGCGTTATCTTTTTGTTTCGCAAAAGCGCAGCCTCAAACGCGACCTTAGCCACGCGCTCGATCTCGGCGGCATTGTAGCACATCGTATTTAGCGCGTCCTTTTCGTTTTTAACGCGCGGCTGCCCGAAATAAATCCCGCCCGTAAGCTCGCGCACCACCATTATATCGACGCCTTTGATGATCTCCGGCTTTAGCGTCGAAGCGTTTATCAGCTCATCAAAAATCATCGCAGGGCGCAGGTTTGCAAACGCCCCAAGCTCCTTGCGAATTTTTAGCAGTCCGCTTTCGGGGCGCAGTTCGCGCGGCAAGCCGTCCCATTTAGCGCCGCCGATCGCACCGAAAAGCACCGCATCGCTCGTTTTAGCGGTATTTAGCGTTTCATCCGGAAGCGGAACGCCCATAATGTCGATCGCAGAGCCGCCCATTAAGCGGTAGTCAAAATTTAGCTCGAAATTAAATTTATGGCTTACGGCATCGAGCACCTTGATCGCTTCTTCGATGATCTCAGGGCCGATTCCGTCGCCTTTTATCACGCATACGTCGTATTTTTTCATCCAAATTCCTTACAAATTTATCTTTGTTTTTGCATAATTTATCGCCCCGCCGGCATCGAGGAGCTTTTGCATAAACTCGGGGATCGCGGCGAATTTATACTGAGTTTTTTGAGTTAAATTTTTAATTACGCCGCCCTTTAGATCGATGCTAAGCTCGTCGCCCTGCGCGATCTTATCCGTCTCGTCGCATTCAAGGATCAAAAAGCCGGTGTTGAAGCTGTTTCGATAAAAAATCCTAGCGAAGTTTTTTGCGATCACGCATGAAATTCCGGCAGCCTTAAGCGCCATCGGAGCGTGCTCGCGCGAGCTGCCGCAGCCGAAATTTTTCCCCGCTACGATGATGTCGCCGCGAGCGATTTTGGACGAAAAATCCTTGTCCGCATCCTCCATAATGTGCGTCGCAAGCACCGCCGCGTCGGATGTATTTAGGTAGCGCGCCGCGATAATAATGTCGGTGTCGATATCATCGCCGAATTTCCATACTTTTGCCATATTTCCGCCTTAAATTTTAAAATAGATGCGCGATTTTACCGACAAATTTATTAAAATCCGCTCAATCGCTCCGATATGAGGGCGGAATTCCTCGCTTGAAATTTATGGCTAAATTTAAACGCGAGAGC
>NZ_CALEDC010000494.1 GCF_937949835.1 uncultured Campylobacter sp. | reverse complement strand
GAAAACGGTGCCGCAAACTATACGAGCCAAAAAACCCGCCCGATGATTTGTAATAAAATTTTGAGTTTAAATTTTACACGCTTAGGCCAAAGGCTTCGGCGCCTCCAAACAAGCCTCGGCCGCAAAAATTTTGATCTAAAATTTGAGCAGCCCGTCCTCGTCAAATTTAAAACCGGGTCCCCAAGCCACCTCCCAGTAGTATCCGTCCGGATCGGCAAAATACGCGTGGTATCCGCCCCAAAACGCATCTTGGGGCTCCTTGACGATGGCTCCGCCCGCCTTTTTTACTAGCTCTATGACGCTAGCTACGTCCTCTTTGTTTTTTACGTTATACGCTAGCGTGATGCCGCCAAATCCGCTGCCTCTGGGCGGATCGTTTTCGTTGATATCTCGTGCCAGCGCGCCCAAGGGATAGAGCTCAAATTTGGTCCCCGGCGTATTAAAAAAGCATACCGGCGGGTCGTCGTCTTTGCAATCCGTCTTAAATCCTAGGCCGTCTCTGTAAAATTTCAGCGCCCTTTGCATGCTTCGCACGCCTAGGCAGATGCAGGTTATTTTGTTCATTTTCGCCTCCATAAATTTTAACGTATAAAAATTTTAGTTTCTTGTGCCGTAGTCAAGCCTGTGCTCAAACAAGCCGTCGCCGCACTAGCCGAGCGCGCCGTCCGAACTTTTAATCGCCGACCATTAAAATTCTAAATTTTGCCCTAGGCTCGTCGTTAAATTTTAAAATTTAAACCGCTTTTGATCTAGCCCGCAAGCTAGCTCAAAGTCCGCGCTTTACGGCTCAAACGAGCAGGCTTTTAGGTTTCCGCCTGCCAAGCCCTTTTTAAACCACTCTTTGCGCTGCGCCGAGGTGCCGTGCGTGAAGGAATCGGGCACGACGCGACCGCTAAATTTGCGCTGCAGCGTATCGTCGCCGATCGCGCTGGCGGCATTTAGCGCCTCGTCGATGTCGCCCGCTTCAAGCACGCGCCCTGTTTTTGCGAGATAGTGCGCCCAGACCCCCGCGTAGCAGTCCGCCTGTAGCTCGACTTTGACCTGAAGCGCGTTTTGCTCGGCTTCGCTGCGAGCGCGCCTTTTTAGAGCGGCGACCTGCTCCAGCGTGCCGACTAAATTTTGAACGTGATGCCCTACTTCGTGCGCGATGACGTAGGCCTGCGCGAAGTCGCCGCCCGCTTTGTATTTGTTCGCAAGCTCGTCGAAAAAGCTAAGATCGAGATAAATTTTATGGTCCCTCGGGCAATAAAAAGGTCCCGTCTGCGCGCTCGCAAAGCCGCAGCCGCTTGCTATCTGATCGCGAAAGAGCCGAAGCCCCGGCTCCTCGTAGCGCGCGCCCGCACTTTTAAATATCTCGCCCCAAACGTCCTCGGTTTGGGCTAGCACCGCCGAGACGAAGGCGAGCTTTTCCTGCTCCTGCGGGCTGTCCGTCGCCTCTCTCTGCGTGCTAGCGCCCCCGTCTAAAAGCGCCAAAGGGTTGTAGCCCATAAAATACGCCACCACGCCGATTACGAGCACTATACGCCCGATCTTTGAGCCGAGCAAAAACCTGATGATCGGAATCAGCATCCCAAGCGAGCCCGAGCTCGTGCGCATGCTGCTTGCGCGGTCATCCTCCACGTTTGAGCTTCGTCTGCCGTCTTGCCATTTCATGTTTTTCCTTTAAAATTTTTGAGCCATTATACTAAAATTTTAAAAAGAGCGCCGTTTTGCTTTTACAAAATACTGCGCGCGTAGCGAAATAAATCTGAAATTTTGCTTATTTTAAATTTCTTTTAAGCTGTTTAAAATTTTAAATTCTATATAATCGCCCTTTTTAAATTTAAAAGAAAGGAGAATTTGTGGCAAAAGACGACGTCATAGAGATCGACGGCAACGTCATAGAAGCGCTGCCGAACGCGACTTTTAAGGTCGAGCTGGACAACAAACACGTGATTTTATGCCATATCGCGGGCAAGATGCGGATGCACTACATCAAGATAATGCCCGGCGATCGCGTAAAAGTCGAGCTGACCCCTTACAGCCTCGATAAAGGCAGGATCACATACCGCTATAAGTAAGGATAAAGTTAAATTTAGATATACTCGCGATTTTGCGACTAAACTGTAGGAAGAAGTGTTTTCAAAATCCCCACTATTTTGAAAACAGTTGGTTTGATACTTTCGCTTTTGAAATTTCATTAAACCTAGGTGCAGTTTGCATTTAAAGTGGAGAAAATTTTAGGAGAGTGGAATGAAAGTTCGTCCATCCGTTAAGAAAATGTGCGACAAATGTAAAATTGTCAAGCGCAAAGGTGTTGTTCACGTTATTTGTGAAAATCCAAAACATAAACAAAGACAAGGATAAGTTATGGCTCGTATCGCAGGTGTAGATCTACCAAAGAAAAAAAGGATTGAATACGGACTAACTTATATCTACGGTATAGGTTTATTTACGTCGAGAAAAATTCTCGATGCGGCAGGAATTTCTTACGATAAAAGAGTCGCCGATCTGAGCGAAGATGAAGCCGCCGCTATCAGAAAAGAGATCCAAGAGCACTATATGGTCGAAGGCGATCTTCGCAAACAAGTGGCTATGGATATAAAAGCGCTTATGGACTTGGGCGGCTATCGCGGCTTAAGACACAGAAAGGGCCTTCCGGTTCGCGGTCAAAAAACAAAAACGAATGCCAGAACCAGAAAAGGCAAACGCAAAACCGTCGGCGCGGCAGCTAAATAAGGATTGAGATATGGCACAAAAAAAAGTAGTTAAGAAAAAAACCGTCAGAAAAAATATCGCCAAAGGCATAGTTTACATCTCCGCTACGTTTAACAACACTATGATTACCGTAACGGACGAGATGGGCAACGCGATCGCGTGGAGCAGTGCGGGCGCTTTAAATTTTAAAGGCAGCAAAAAATCCACCCCTTATGCGGCGCAGCAAGCCGTCGAGGACGCGCTAAACAAAGCCAAAGAGCACGGCATCAAAGAGGTAGGCGTCAAGGTTCAGGGTCCGGGAAGCGGACGCGAGACCGCCGTTAAAAGCGTAGGTAGCGTAGAAGGGATTAAAGTTACATATTTCAAAGATATCACTCCTCTTGCGCACAACGGTTGCAGACCGCCTAAACGACGTCGCGTGTAATTATAAAAGGAGAAATTTATGGCTAGATATACAGGACCGGTTGAAAAATTAGAAAGAAGGCTCGGCGTTGATCTATTTATGAAAGGCGAGAGAAGGCTTGCGGGCAAGAGCGCACTTTTAAAACGCCCTTATGCTCCGGGTCAGCACGGACAAAGACGCGCTAAACTAAGCGAATACGGCTCGCAGCTTCGTGAGAAACAAAAGGCTAAATTTATGTACGGCGTAAGCGAAAAGCAGTTCCGCAGGTTATTTGCCGAAGCAGCTCGCAGAGAGGGCAACACGGGAGCGATCTTGGTTCAGCTTTTAGAGCAGAGGCTAGATAATGTCGTTTACCGCATGGGCTTTGCTACGACTAGACGCTTTGCGCGCCAGCTCGTTACGCACGGACACATTTTAGTAGACGGCAAGCGCGTCGATATCCCTTCATACAGCGTTCGCGCAGGACAAAAGATCGAAGTGATCGAAAAGAGCAAAAATAACCCGCAAATTTCAAAAGCATTGGATCTTACTGCGCAGACCGGCATCGTAGCGTGGGTAGATGTAGAAAAAGAGAAAAGATACGGAATTTTTTCTAGAATTCCGGAGAGAGAAGAAGTTGTTATTCCTGTAGAGGAAAGATTTATCGTAGAGCTTTACTCGAAATAGTAGGTGCTAATATGAGAAAAATCACAACATCAGCTCATATGCCAACTGAAATAAAGGTTGAGAATGTCAGCGAAAATGTTGCTAAAATCATAGCATATCCCTTTGAAACGGGATATGCCGTCACTCTAGCTCATCCTTTACGAAGGTTACTTTATACGAGCACGGTCGGTTTCGCGCCGACTGCGGTTAAAATCGAAGGCGTAAGCCACGAATTCGACAGCATGCGCGGTATGCTCGAGGATATGGCGGCTTTTATCATAAATTTAAAGGGCTTAAGGTTTAAAATTAAGGGCGATTCCCTACGCGAGGTCGTAGAATACAGCTTTAAAGGGCCTAAAGAAATTTACGGCAGCGACCTAAATAACGACGCCGTAGAGATCGTAAATCCAAGCGCTTATCTGGCTACGATAAACGAGGATGCCGATCTTAAATTTACGCTCATCATCGAAAAAGGCATCGGCTACGTTCCAAGCGAAGAGATCAGAGAAAATTTAGACGCTGATTTCATCGCGCTGGATGCGTTTTTTACCCCGGTAACCAAGGCTGTTTACGACATCGAAAATGTCTTTGTAGAGGACAATCCCGACTACGAAAAGGTAGTCTTTACGATCACTACCGACGGTCAGATCAGCGCGATAGATGCGTTTAAAAACGCGCTTGAGGCGATGTATCAGCAGCTGGCGGTTTTCAAAGGTATCGTAAATATCAGCGCTGCGGATACTTTCGGTAGAGCGATCCCCGCAAATTCCGAGTTTGCAAAGCTTTTTGAGAGCGTTAGCAATCTAAGCTTAAGCGCGCGAAGCTTTAACTGCCTGGATCGCGCGGATATTAGATTCATCGGCGAGCTAGCGATTATGGAAGAGAGCGAGCTTAAAGACCTTAAAAATTTAGGCAAAAAATCGCTCGAGGAGATCAAGGCCGTAATGGAGGAGATCGGTTATCCTATCGGCAACCAAGAGCTCGGCGATAAAAAAGAGCAGCTAAAACGCAAGCTTGACGAGCTGAAGGCTCAAAGACAAAAGAATGAAGGACAATAAATGAGACATAATCACGGATATAGGAAGCTAGGGCGCACTTCGTCTCACCGTGCCGCCCTGCTTAAAAATTTAACCATCGCTTTAGTTACTAGCGGCAAGATCGAAACTACACTTCCTAAGGCAAAAGAGCTAAGAAGCTATGCCGAGAAGCTAATCACTCGCGCGCGCAAGGGCGACAGCGAGGCGCATAGATTTGTTTTCGCGGCGCTTCAGGATAAGGCTGCGACAAATAAGCTGGTCACCGAGATCGCTCCAAAATACGCAGGCGTAAACGGCGGCTACACTCGCATCATCAAAACCCGCCTTCGCAAGGGCGACGCCGCAGAGATGGCTTATATCGAGCTAATCAGCAAATAAAATTTCGGGATCACTCCCGAAATTTCTTCTATGAAATTTAAAATTTTACTTCCGCTTATTATCGTAGCTGCAGGCTTGGCGTGGGCATTGGACAATTATCTTAGCTATAAAAATATCGAAACGATCAACTCCGAAATTCCGCTAAAGCAAGCATTGGACGGCGAGCAAATTTCTAAAATCCGCGTCTATAAATCCAAACGAATTCTTGAAATTTTAACCTCAAAAGGCGTCGCGAAAAGCTACAAAATCGCCCTCGGACGCGAGCCTGAAGGACATAAAGAGGTTCAAGGCGACGGCAAAACCCCGGAGGGCAACTACACCATAAATGGCAAAAATCCGAACTCGGCGTATCATCTAAATTTAGGCATCTCCTATCCGAACAAAGCCGATGTAGCACACGCAAAATCCCTCGGCAAGAGCGCAGGCGGCGATATCAAAATCCACGGGCTACCGAACAAATTCAGCTACCTAGGGCAGAGTATCGCGGCGTTCGGCGACTGGACGGAGGGCTGCATAGCGCTCGTCAATGACGATATGGACGAGCTTTTTGAGCACGTAAAAATCGGCACGCCGATAGAAATTTTGCCGTGATTGCACGCGCCTGCGCTAAAATTTCACAGCTGCTATCGATATAAAACGTAACGTAAATTTTATCTACGAGCTTTAAAATAATATTCGCCGCCCGGGCTTTTGTAGTCGCAAAATTTACATTAAAAGCAGGATTGTTTTTCTAAAAATTTAATCGTATCGGCCTTTATCTCAATAAATTTAGACAAAATCGCCTTAAATTTCTTTCCCGCTCAAGCGAAATTTCATCTCAAATTTAGCCCTCGGTCTGGCTGAAATTTCATCCCAAATTTATGGCGCAAATAGTCTAAATCTAAATATACGCAAGCCCGATGATTTAAAGCTTCGTTATTATTCAGATCGATAAAAATTTAAAATCATAGTGCTCGCCGTTCGCGGCGTATAAAATTCTTTGCGATCCATGGCGCAAAATCCGCGTCCTCGCGCAAAATTTCAGATTAAATTTCATCCCCGATAAGCCTTTTTTTATCGCTTTTGGATATAATTCGCCAAAACCAAAACAAGGAATTTTAATGATACCATTTAGCGATGAAGAGCTTCTAGCTCCGGTACAAGGCAGCTTGGAGCTAATCCGACCGATGCTGCAAAACGACGGCGGTGATATGAAGCTTTTAGGCATAAAAAACGGCGTCGTCTATGTCCGCCTTACCGGGCATTGCCACGGCTGCGCGGCGAGCTCACAGACCCTAAAATACGGCGTCGAGCGCCAGCTTCGCATGGATATTCACCCCGAGCTTAGCGTCGTAAACATCCCCGAAGGCGAAGAGTTTGAACTATAAAAAACTGGGGCTAAAGGCCTTTTCGCGCGGAGAATTCGAGCTTGCGAAGCTATATTTTTCGCTCGCATACGAAAAAAGCGGCGAGGAGGAAATTCTATTTTTGCTTGAACTTTGCCAGACCGCGATGGCAGACCGCGAAGAGGCGCTTATGCTCTTTGATTTTTACAACCTCAGCCCAAAAACTCAAACCGCGGAGCTTTTTAAAATTTTAAACTCTATCAACGAAAAGATCGCGAATGAAGCGGCCTCCGAACCCGGTGCCGAGGATGAGATCGCCGTTATAACTTATGCCGATTTTATGCGCGCGGTAGGCCAAAGAGGCTTTAAAGACGCCTTCGAATCGATCATTTTTTCCTCCAAAATCGCCATTTCGGACAAAACCGAGATGATAGAATTTTTAGAAAATTTGATAGAAAACGGCTACTACGAAATGGGGCTTAATTACGTCGAGAGCTCGGCTGCCGCGTATGCAGGTGATGAACGCTTCGAAGCGCTAATGCAAAAAATCAAAAATCATGAAAATACGACTCGAAAATAGCTTTATCACCGATAACTCCGCCGAGTGCGAGGCGGGCTGCTTTTTTATGCGCACGAGCGCGAACGCTAAATTCCAAGCCGAAGCAGCGCAAAAAGGCGCGCAGATCGTCTCTATCGCGCAAGCAAAGGAGCTATTAAAGATCGATCCGCGCATCAAAATCGTAGGCATTACGGGCACGAACGGCAAAACGACGACCGCGGCGGCGATCTACTCGACGCTGCTGGATCTGGGCTTTAGCTGCGGTCTAAGCGGCACGCGCGGTGCCTTTATAAACGAGCGCAGGATCGACGAAAAGGGACTTACGACGAGCTCGGTTTTTAAGACGATGAGCTATCTTTACGAAGCTAGCAAGCAGGGCTGCGAGTACTTCGTTATGGAGGTTAGCTCGCATGCGATAGCGCAAAATCGTATCGAAGGATTAGAATTTGCGCTTAAAATTTTTACGAATTTAAGTCAAGATCATCTCGATTATCACGGTAGCATGCAAGAATACGCGGCAGTCAAGAGCTCGTTTTTCGCAGACGACGCGCCAAAGCTCATAAACGCCGATGACGGGCATATTAAATTTAACCCCGCAAACGCCCAAACATATTCACTTCACGCGGACGCGGACTTTGTGCCCAGCGAGTATTCGCTAGAAGGC
>NZ_CALEDC010000493.1 GCF_937949835.1 uncultured Campylobacter sp. | reverse complement strand
ATTTTGCCGCCGCACGTGCGTATCATCGACGGTATCGACGGCACGCTAAATCGCCTAGCAAGCGAGCTTGGCGGAGGGCTAAAGTTTGCGCGCGGAGAGGATTTGCTCTCGCGGGCAGCTAAATTTAACGCGGGTGGCGAGAGCATAAAAGGCAAGAACAAACGGGGCGTAGAAGGTCGCGATAATAGCGGCGGCGGGCGCGACACAGAAAGTTGCGGCGAGAATGATGGCGAGCGTGACACAGAAAGGCGCGGCGAAAGCAAGGGCGATACGATAGAGCAAGGTAGGAGCGGATTTCGTGCAGTATCGTGCGACGCCAGAAAAAACGGCGCAGCGGGATACGATGAGCGCGATGAGTTTTCTAGCACGGATGAGTGCGGCTTAGGCATGGATACTTCGCGCGACGTAAAATCGCAGGTTTGTGCGGATAAATTTGACGCAGACGGTGATATAAAATTTAGCGCAAATTCACAAACGGGCGAACTTGATGCCCGCGAGCGCGACGGCAGGCTGGCAGGCGGTGCGTGCGGCGTAGAGCAGTGCGACGAAGACAAATGCCGCATGTCGCCGCGCGCCGTAGATGCGAATTCGCAGCTCAAGCTTTATTCTCGAGGCGGCGCGGATTTGTCCTTGGAATTTGAGCCGAGAAGCGAAGGAACGGGCATTTCGCGAGTGAATTATCCAAACGGCAACAGCGTGGAGTATTTTTGCTCGGGCAGGGCGCTAGATGCGGCACAGATGCGCAAGGTGGAGATATTTTTAAAGCGGCTCGATGCGATGCGAGCAATCGACTAGGCTACGCGCCTGTGAGCCGCAGATCCGTAGCGCAGGTTGAGATTCCAGTGCGTCATAAATCACGTCAAATTAAAATTCCTGTTCATCGCGGATCGCGTCGCGCGACTTAAAATTTAGATACGTGGTGGATCGCTCTGCGCAAGTTAAAATTTTGATGCGCTATAAATCGCAGCGCAAACTCAAAATTTCGTCGTTTCGTAAATCGCGCTGCATAGACTAAAATTTTGGCGCGCTAAAAAATTTAACTCGGCTCGGCGATTTAGAAGCAGCTTCGCAACAGCATGTGAGCAATGGCGCCTAGCCGTCGTCCGGCGCGCGAAAGTTAAAATTTTACGGGGCAAATGCTGCCTTCCGCTGTCCGGCACGTAAATTTAAAATTTAACGCACAACGCCGCCGTCCAACTTGAAGCAGCATAGCGCGAGAAAGATGCCGTCGCTTCTTTAAATTTAATAGCGTAAGTCAAGATTGCTGTATATGGAGAGTTGCCTAGCGCCGCACGAACTGTCGCCACAAATTGAAATTTTAAATTTAGACTAGGGTGCGGATAAAGTGTGCGCACGAAGTTAAATTTAGTGCGCCGCGCAAATCGCCGCCGAGTTAAATTTAGACTAGCCACGCGGCGTAAATTTTAAAATAATTAAATTTCAAGGTGCCGCGAAGCCTGCAAATCTTTTCCGCGGTAGCTAAAAGCTCGCAGGCTTTAAAATTTGAAATTCCAAAATCCGTAAAGCAAGATTTCGCGCCGTATCATTTCGCGAGCGAGATTTATACCGCAAAATTCGGCACCGCACAGGGTAAATTTACTCTGCACCGAAGGCACAGAGTAAATTAAAATGTATTAATAGGGGAATAATTTATTGCAATTTTAATCTAATTAATCTTTCAGCCCCCTCTCGGCTCTTTGCCTTTTTACGATTGCTGAACCGAGCATTTTCTC
>NZ_CALEDC010000492.1 GCF_937949835.1 uncultured Campylobacter sp. | reverse complement strand
AATTTTGCCTAAAATCTTATTGGCTAGCCTAAAGCGCCTTGGTTGGCGCCCCGTAGAATTTCAACGCGCCGTTAAGCAAGCGATGAGCGAGCAGAGCAAGACGAGTCTTGCGCAAACGCGTAGGAGTGCATGTAGTGTTATTTCGCAGTAGAATTTTACGGATTTGATCTCGCACGTAAAGGGCGAGATCAAGCCTAAATACCCGCATAAGGGTAAATTTACGCAAGCCGCGCAAAACAAGCCTTGCGCGAGCGCTAAATCGCGGCTTTTAGCGCTTCAAATTTCGCGTCTTGCTCGGCTAGAAGCTGTCCTTTCTCATCGCGCGAGACGTAAATTTTAAAGATATTCTCGCCCGCCTTGTCGTAAAAGCCCACAAATTTCGAGAGCATCCCCATGAAGGTCTGCGTCACAAGGATGATTTTATCGATATCATCCGTCTTTAGATGACCTGCTAAAATGCCCAGCCCGTGCGCCTCATCGCCGTTTGCGCCCATGCCGAAATTATAAAATCCGCGCGCGCTCTTGCCGCTTGGGATCTTGGTTTTAAACTCGATGATGAAGCTCGGCGTATTTTTTACGAAAAGCACCTCGCCCCAGCCCTCAAGCTCCCTAATGACCTCGCAGAATTTATCGCCGCCCGCGCTCTTTCCGAAGCGCTCGGGCAGGTTTAGCAACACGTCGATCTCCTTCGCACCCAGCTCCTTGCAGATCTGCGCGATCGAAATTTTAGGATTTTGCGCAAACAGCGCCTCGATTCTCTCTTTCATTTTCATCCTTTCTAAAATAAAATTTTAAGAGCCATTATAATATAAAAATTCTAAGTTACAGATAACGGCAATCAATTAAAGAGAATTTCCAAAGCTTATTTGAAGAAAAATTTAGCGCTACAAAGTGCTTATGCGTAGAATTTTAAGTGATAATACAAAGAATTTTATCTGCACGGAATTTTAGAATTCTAAAATTCCGCAAAGCTTTAGAGCTTCATCATAGCGGATCGTATCCGAAGCGATTGGACCTGCTATCGCCGCGCTGCACGAAAAATACAAGCAGCACTATCCAACCCACAAATGATACTAAAAGTCCGATATCGCCGAAAAAAGCACCCACGATCGGCGTTAAAATAAGCAGAAAAAACCAGCCGCTTCTATCGGTGTCATGTAGTCGCCTGACTGATACGGCGATGGCTGGCACGAGCATGGCTAGTTGAAAAAGCGCATCTATAATGCCGATTTCTTGATGGACGATCCTGCCGGCTATTATTTGATTGTACCCTATCGTAGTGCCTAAAACGCCATCTATCAAGCTCAAAACAATCCCGCCAAGCACGGTAAATAGAAAAAACCACCAGTACTCCGACCTCGATGCTCGCCCGCTAAATGCGGCGTATTTTTGCTTTACGCAAGTTTGCACAGACTCCATAAAAGTCATTTTAAACTCCTTTTTTAAAATAATATAAGATTATACTAATCGCCCCTTAAATTTAAATACCTAAAACTCCCGCCTATTCATCTGCCTTACGTGATACGCCAGATGCACTAGGCCGTAGCCGCCTTTTGAAGCGGTAACCTCCCTAGTGCCATAAACCGCCGAAACATTTAGAATTACCGAAGCTAACCACCCTATGGCAAATACTAAGGCGAAAAGCTGTGAGTCAAGCGCTATCAAGACTAGAGTTACTATCTCCGTAGCTGCAATAACATAAAACGCTCTTAGATAGTTTTTCTCTCCGCTGCAATCGTAAAGCTCTTTACTAACTAGCAGTTGATAGATCAGATATACCGCTGTGCATACACAATAAATGCTTATCATAAAAACTGATGGATTAAACAATTCAAATCCTACAAATATAGTGCTTACTGCGCTTATAGCCGAGGAAACCCCGACTAACACGGCGTTTGATAGTAGATC
>NZ_CALEDC010000491.1 GCF_937949835.1 uncultured Campylobacter sp. | reverse complement strand
GATGGATAACTTCATCGTAGTAAGCGAGCCATATCCTGGACTAAGCGCGAAGGTAGCCGATCTAATCCTGCCAACCGCGATGATCTACGAAAAATGGGGCGCATACGGCAATGCCGAGCGCAGAACTCAGTGGTGGAGACAGCAAGTCCTTCCTGTGGGCGATGCGATGAGCGATACGTGGCAGATGCTAGAGTTTTCCAAGCGCTTCAAACTCAAGGATTTCTGGGGCGAGGTTAAAGTAAATGATAAGCTTACGCTTCCAAACGTATTAGATAAAATTTCAGAATTCGGCTATACTCCAGAGACTACACTATTTGAAGTGCTCTTTGCAAACAAAGACGCTCAGGCTTTCGCGGCAAAAGATCCGATTATGGCAAGCTTCGATAACTCCGAAGTAAACGGCGACTCTCGTAGCGTAATTGGCAGCGACGGCAAAGAATTTAAAGGATATGGCTTTTTCATCCAAAAATATCTCTGGGAGGAATACCGAAAATTCGGTACCGGTCACGGACACGACCTAGCTGATTTCGATACATATCACCGAGTGCGTGGTCTTAGGTGGCCGGTCGTAGACGGCAAAGAAACGCTTTGGCGCTTTAACGCCCAATACGATCCTTATGCTAAAAAAGCGGCTCCGGATAGCGACTTCGCCTTCTACGGCAACGCAAAAGCTGCGCTTCCTAGTGGCGATCTGAAATCCGCAACTTCGGGCGAAGAGAAAACCAGCCTTGCCAATAAAGCTAAAATTTTCTTCCGTCCATATATGGATCCTGTAGAAGTGCCAAGCGAGGAATATCCTTTCTGGCTATGTACGGGTCGCGTACTGGAGCACTGGCATACGGGCACTATGACTATGCGCGTGTCGGAGCTTTATCGCGCCGTGCCAGAAGCAAGATGCTATATGAACGAAGCCGACGGCGCCAAAATCGGCGTACAACAAAACGAAATCGTCTGGATCGAGTCGCGCCGCGGCAAAGTCAAAGCGCGCGTGGACTTTCACGGACGTAACATTCCGCCGAAGGGACTTATTTTCGTGCCGTTTTTTGACGAGAAGGTTTATATCAACCGCGTCACGCTCGATCATACCTGCCCGCTTTCAAAAGAGACCGACTACAAAAAATGCGCGGTTAAAATTTACAAGGCGTAAATTATGGATAGGCGTGAGGTCTTAGGCATTCTTTCTTTAGCTGCGGGCGTAGGCGTTTTGGGGCTCGGAGTCGCAAACTCCGGCGAGCACGCCAAACTCCGCCCGCCCGGAGCTATAAGCGAGAAAGAATTTCTTAGCAAATGCCTAAGGTGCGGACTTTGTGTCGAGGCGTGCCCCTTTGATACGCTTAAGCTTGCGAGCTTTTGTGATCATGCTATTGCAAACGGCACACCGTTTTTCATCCCGCGCGAAATTCCGTGCTATATGTGCGACGACATACCTTGCGTCGCGGCCTGTCCTAGCGACGCACTAGATAAAAGCTTAGTAAGCGAAGACTCCAAGCTTAACGTGCGTCTATCCAAAATGGGCGTTGCGGTCATAGATACCGAGCATTGCATCGCTTATGCGGGTATCCAATGCGACGCGTGCGTGCGAAACTGCCCCGTAATTGACAAGGCGCTCAGGATCGATTACCGCCACAACAACCGCACCGAAAAGCACGCCCTACTCGTGCCTGTAGTAGATAGTAACTACTGCACGGGCTGCGGTAAGTGCGAGCATGCCTGCGTCACGAAAAAGGCGTCGATCAGCGTCGTGGAGCGCGAGCGCGTCATAGGAATTTCCAGCGATAACTACGTCAAAGGCTGGATCAAGGGCGACGACGCGAAGCTAAAGGACGCAGACACCAAAATCAAGCTCGATCCGCAAAAGAGCAAGGACTACTTAAACGAGGACGATCTAATGGAGGGGGCTAGGCAATGAAATACACTATTTTAAGGCGTTTGAGCCAAATTTCTATTCTAGTCCTTTTTATTTTAGGAAATAATTTCGCCTTCAAGGCCGCGAGCGAAAATGGAATTTTATCCGGAATTCTAAAGGGCAATTTAAGCTCGTCGAAACTTTTGGGTACGATTAATCTAAGCGATCCGTTTGCGACGGCGCAGATGCTGTTAGCTAGCTTTTCTTTGGGCGCTACGGCGGTTATCGGAGCGGTTATCGTAGGCGCATTTTATGCGCTCATAGCGCCGCGATTATATTGCTCGTGGGTTTGCCCGATAAATTTACTAACCGATCTTGCCGCGTGGCTTCGTAAAAAATTTGGCGTGCACACCAAAATTTTAAACGTAAATCGCAAAGCTCGCTACGTCCTAGCGGTGCTAGCGCTTGTTTGCAGCGGAGCTTTTGGCTTTGCGGCGTTTGAGAGCGTAAATTTTATCTCGCTTTTCGCGCGCGCCGTCATATCGCTGAGCGCCAGTGCATTTGCAATCGCGCTACTGATCGTAGTTTTTGAAATTTTCGCAGGCGATCGCACGATCTGCTCGCGGCTATGCCCGCTCGGCGGATTTTGGGCTGCGCTTAGCTATTTTAGCGTCATTCGCGTTCGCCACGAGGTTGATAAATGCACGATGTGCGGCAAATGCAAAATGGTCTGCCCCGAAGTGCAGGTACTTAAGATGGTCGGGCGCGAAAATGGGCGCGTTAGCAGCGAGTGTATCAGCTGCGGACGCTGCATCGACGTATGCGACGACGATGCGTTAAATTTTAGTATATTAGGAGTGAAAAAATGAAAAAAATGGTTTTAGGCTTGGCTCTTGCATGCTGTGCGGCACTATTTGCTGCAGACAAGACGGCTTCTATAGATGCCGATAGCTTGGGCTTTATAAAAAGCGTGGACGAATCGGTGCAAAATAAAAATTCCCTGCCCGATTTCAAATATAGCGAGGATGCTCCGGGCGCCGCTTCAAAGATCGAGCGCAGCTTCGAAAACGCTCCGCCGCTCATACCGCACAGCCTAGAGGGGCTCGTGCCGATCACAAAGGATAACAATATGTGCGTAACCTGCCATATGCCCGATGTCGCTAAGGATGTAGGCTCTACGC
>NZ_CALEDC010000490.1 GCF_937949835.1 uncultured Campylobacter sp. | reverse complement strand
TATATTTTCAGACCAAATATCAAGCTCCTGCAGATTATGCAAATCCCCTAACTCAGACGGGATCGTTTTGATATTTGAACTTATATGAATCCTTTTGAGCGACGGGATTTTCACGGCGAGCCGTAATCTCTGCTCGTCCATATGACCCCACTCCTCAAGATTGGGTAAATTTACGATGTTTTCAGGAGGAGAGGTAAAATCTTCGCTTAGTTCCTTTAGACTCGGCATTCGCGAAACCTCATCGGGTAGCGCCTCTATATGCGTGTTCGTAAGATATAAAATTTCCAGACTTTTCAGCTCCGCCAGATACGCAGGCAAAGTATGTAAAAAATTACAACTATAACAGTGGAGCTCTCGCAGCTTGCTCATCCCTGTAATCTGCGGCGGCAACTGCGAAATATGCGTTTCATCCAGCTCAAGATATTCTAAATTTTTTAAATTCGCTACATTCGCGCTCAACTCTTTTACGGGGCAACGATCCAAAATCAGCGTCTTAAGATTCGGAATTTTAGAGATATTTTCACTAATCTCTGTAAATTTAGTAGCACGCAAGCCTAAATACTCGAGCTTTTTTAAATTTTGCACACAAGAGGGTAGATCTGAAACTCTCGTGCCTTGCAAATCAAGCTTTTTTAAATTTGAAAGCAAGCAAATCTCGGGCGGAACCTGCGTAACCTCATCCACTCTAATCGGCGAAACGGTCATAAAATTCGCGTTTCTGCCGAAGTCTAGCTCATCAATGTCCGCAAGCTTTTCATACAAATCCCACGTCGTAGCGATATCGCTAAAGAAGCTTATACCATAGTAATTCTCTCGCCCCTTATCGCTAAAGCGTAAGAAATCCGCCAAGTTTTGCATCTGCGTATTTTGATCCTCGCTCAGCTTTGGGCTAGACTTCAGGCGGATGTCCTGCGCATCGTTTGACATACTAATTTTAATGCCTTTAAAACCGGAGATTGATTGTATGCAGAGCGAAAAAGCAACTGCTATAAATAGCGCGATATAAATCTTTTTCATTTGAGTCGCCTTTTTAAAATTTAAAATTCTAGTATCTAGCTGCGCGATATTTATAAAATTTAAGCGAGCGCTTTGCAGGCTTGATTTAAAAATCCTCACATCGCTCTGCGCTTCGCAAATTCCATCAAATTTTAAAATTTTGGAATTTCGCCAGCGTCTTAAAGGTGAGGCGAAATTCCAAATCGAAGGATGCTTGTAAATTTTATTTATAAGCCTTGATCGCTTTGTCTAGAATTTTCTCCGCTTCCGCGGCGCTTGCGAAATCCTTTATTTTGACCCATTTATTCGGCTCTAAAAGCTTGTAGGTTTCGAAGAAATTTTTGATCTTATCCAGCGTCGCTTTAGGCAGATCGGCGACCCCTTTAATGCTGTCATATCGCGGATCGATCTTGCTAACCGGCACGGCAAGCAGCTTCTCGTCCATGCCGCTTTCGTCCTCCATCATCAAAACGCCGATTAAGCGACACGGGATCACGCTACCGGCGGCAAGCGGGTATTCGTTCAGCACCAAAACATCCGCAGGATCGCCGTCGTCTGCCAAGGTATTGGGCACGAAGCCGTAGTTTGCGGGATAAAACATCGCGCCGTAGAGCACGCGATCTACGCAGAGCGCGCCGCTTGCTTTGTCGATCTCGTATTTGATGTTCGAGCCGTAAGGGATCTCGATCACTGCGTTGATTTTATCGGGGTTTGAGCCCACTTTTATCTTTGAAAGATCCATAGTTTTCCTTTATTTAGAATTTAAAATTTTGATATTTTTTACGTCTATCGTCGTTTTGGTAAAATCTTTATCGATCTCGCCGCTAATTCGCACGAGCGTATTTTCATCCACGCTCACGCCGCGCCAAACGTCATCATCGATCTCAACCTCGATGCTATCGCCGTTTTGATCCACAAATCTATAATGTTCGTGTCTGAGCTGGGATTTTATCTTGCCGTCGATTACGACAAAAGAATCATCTCTTAATTTAAGCGCTTCTTTGACGCTTAACGGCTGAGTTTGCGCCGCGGAGCCGCTTGGGACGAACCCACCCGCACCGAATGCGACCGCACACAAAGCCATACTAATTAAAAATTTTCTAATCATATCTATCCTTAAAATTTTAATCTCTGTATCCGCAAACAGATCCGGAATTTCATTAAATTTAAAATCCGCTTGTATTTGACGCTCGCATTTAAATTTACACGGCGAGCTGCTTAAATTTACGCTTAAATTTTAATTATCTCGCGCAACGGCAAGCTATAAATTTAAAAGCGCGCTCGTCGTGATGTAAAATTTTTCGAGATAGCAGCGGCTCGTATGGCGCGACACGTGATTTTCCATACGCACGAGCGATATTTCGACTTGCAGCGGCGTGTTTGCCAAAACGCGCAAAAGCTGCGTTTCCGTTATTTCTTTTACCGGCATAAGATTGACGATCGCGATTTTGAGCGGACGGATATCCTGCGCTTTTGCCCGTTTGTCGGTCATGACGAATACGTTTTCGCGTTCGAGGATGCTGCGTGCCGGCAAATCCGATTGAATCTTAATTGGC
>NZ_CALEDC010000489.1 GCF_937949835.1 uncultured Campylobacter sp. | reverse complement strand
GCTTTAAAATCGGTGAAATTTTTATAGACGACGGCAAGGATTCGGGTCTTGATATAAAGGATCTTATCTATGAGGCAAACTTTAAAAACGGCATCCAAGATCTAGACGACAATATAACCAAGCTCTTTTTGAATGACATAGATTTTGCAGGCAGCACAAAAGAGCTCGTCGTAACTGTAGATAAGCAGCGCTTCGTCGTAGTTACGGATATGAGCACAGAAGGTAGCTACCGCGTAAAAGATGGAATTTTAAATTTCAACGAAAGCGATAAAGCCCAAAGCCTAAAGATCGCCGATGTGCTAGTGCGAAACATCCATTTAGGCGTCGATACCAGCTTTAGCGCCGCACTTTTCGAAAAATATCTGTCTGTTATCTCAAATCCGCAAGAAGGCGAAAAATTAGCGGAAAATAAAGAGCTTTTTATGAAGCTGCTAAAAGATGATATGAAAATCAACGTGAATGATTTTTCGTTTGAAAATAGCCTCGGCAAAAAATTTGCTTTTAACGCAAGCGCGCTAGTAGGCGGCTACATCGACGAGACGCAGCTTTTTAAGCGTATGAGCTTGGACGGCAAAGCTACGATAAATACGACCATCACGGACTTCCTATCGCCTTATGACAGCCTGCGCGATTTTGCGCCGATGGCGGAAGTTTACGGCTCGCAGTTTCTTAAGCCAGACGGAGATGGAGTTAAGATGGAGTTTAGCTTCGATAAGGCAAGCAACTCTATGATCTTAAACGGAAAGCCTATCCCGCTACCGCACAACTAAATTCTTAAGCTTTGCGGGCGGATTTTAAGCCTGCCCGCAAAGATTTTTGTTTTCCTGCTTTTTCGGCGCAAAATTTCGCAAAGCTTTGCGAAATTTTTACCTGCAGAATTTCGCGGTGGCGCCATAAAATTTCGCTCGAATTTTACCGCATCTTTTCCGCCCGCTTCGTTAAATTTTAAAATCTGTAAGCCAAAATCTCATATTTGCAATGACAGATAGGCTTAAGCAATTTTGGCTATAATGCGCGCTTTTGCAGCGCAGCTAGCGTAAATTTAAAAGACGGCGGATTATGAGCGGCATTTATTCAAGATGCCTCTTTTGACGACGTATTTTATATTGGGAAACTAACGCTAAATTTGCATTTTTAAATTTCAAGGAACGATATGAAAGTAATCAAACGCAACGGCAGAACCGAGGAACTTGACGTAAGCAAGATCAAAAAATACACGAGCGAGGCGGTAGAGGGGCTGGAAAACGTAAGCCTTAGCGAGCTTGAGGTGGACGCAAAGATCCAGTTTCGCGATATGATCACCACGGAGGAGATCCAACAAACCCTCATCAAAACCGCAGTCGAAAAGATCGACGTGGATCGCCCGAACTGGACCTTCGTCGCCGCGCGGTTATTTTTATACGATCTATATCACAAAGTAACGGGCTTTAGCGGCTACAACAGTCTAAAAGATTACTTCGCTCGCGGCGAGGCGGCGGGCCGCATAATGCTCGGCTTAAAGGAAAAATATGATCTAGAGGATCTAAATTCTTATTTGCAGCCGCAGCGCGATTTGCAGTTTAACTACCTAGGCATCAAGACGCTTTACGATCGCTACCTCATCAAGGATAAAAGCGGCGCGCCGATCGAGCTTCCGCAGCAGATGTTTATGGCGATCGCAATGTTCCTCGCGCAAAACGAGCTTGATTGCCAGAGCTGGGCGAAGAAATTTTACGATCTCATATCTAAATTTGAAGTCATGCTCGCGACCCCTACGCTCTCAAACGCCCGCACGACGCGACATCAGCTAAGCAGCTGCTACGTGGGCTCCACGCCCGATAATATCGAAGGAATTTTTGATAGCTACAAAGAGATGGCGCTTCTGAGCAAATTCGGCGGCGGTATCGGCTGGGACTGGTGCAAGGTGCGCGCGATGGGCGGCAGCATCGACGGGCATAAAAACGCCGCGGGCGGCATCATCCCGTTTTTAAAGATCACAAACGACATCGCCGTCGCCGTCGATCAGCTGGGCACGCGCAAGGGCGCTATCGCCGTGTATATCGAGCCGTGGCATATGGACGTGAGCGACTTCCTCGATCTGCGCAAAAACTCGGGCGAGGAGAGGCGCCGCGCGCATGAAATTTTCCCCGCGCTGTGGATAAACGATCTGTTTATGAAAAGACTTCAAAGCGGCGGCAAATGGACGCTCTTCGATCCTGCAGAAGTAAGCGATCTGAGCGATCTATATGGCGCGGAATTTGAGGTGCGCTACGAGCAGTACGAGGCCGACGATAAAATTTCAAAATCCACCATCCTGGCAAAGGAGCTTTGGAAGAAAATTTTAACGAGCTATTTTGAGACGGGTATGCCGTTTTTGTGCTTCAAAGATAACGCCAACCGCATCAATCCAAACGCGCATCAAGGCTTAATCAGGAGCTCAAATTTATGCACCGAGATCTTTCAAAACACGGCGCCGAACCACTACAAAATCAAGGTCGTCTTTGCCGACGGCAGCGAGAGGCTGTTTGAGGAAAACGAAGATGTAAGAACCGACGCGGGCATCGTAAAAAAGGCGAAAAAGATCACCGCGCTGGACACGCTGGGCGGCAAAGAAATTTTTATCGTAGAAAAGGGCTGCAGCGAGGGCGCGACGGCGGTTTGCAACCTCGCAAGCGTAAATTTAAGCAAAATCAACAGCCGCGAGGAGATAGCTCGCGTGATGCCGATCGCCGTGCGGATGCTCGATAACGTCATCGATCTAAATTTTTACCCGCACGCCAAGGTCAAACACACCAATCTAAAAACGCGCGCGATAGGGCTCGGCGTAATGGGCGAAGCGCAGATGCTGGCCGAGCGCGGCGTGAAGTGGGGCAGCTACGAGCACTTCGAACTGATCGATAGGATAATGGAAAACGTGAGCTTTAACGCGATCAAGGCAAGCTCAAATTTAGCCGTAGAAAAGGGCAGATACCCTGATTTTGCGGGCTCGAAGTGGAGCGAAGGAATTTTCCCGATCGATTTAGCGAACGAAAACGCCAAAGCGCTCGTTAAGCGCGGCGGGCTTTTTGAGCAGAGCAGCTGCGACTGGGACGGACTGCGCGAGAAAGTAAAGCGCGACGGCATGCGAAACGGCTATCTGATGGCGATTGCACCGACATCGAGTATCAGCATACTCGTAGGCACCACGCAGACGATCGAGCCGGTGTATAAGCGCAAATGGTTCGAGCACAACCTAAGCGGCATGATCCCGGTCGTCGTACCGAATTTAAGCCCGAAAACGTGGCAGGCGTACGTGCCTGCGTACGAGCTCGATCAGCGCCTACTCGTAAAAGCGGGCGCCATCCGCCAAAAATGGATCGATCAAGGTCAGAGCCTAAATATTTTTATGAGCCTGGATAAGGCAAGCGGCGGCTATCTAAGCGAAATTTACACGCTTGCGTGGCAGCTGGGGCTAAAATCGACCTACTACCTGCGCTCCGAAAGCCCCGATAGCGAGAAGCTAAACAACGTCGCGGATCGCTCGATCGAGTGTGAGGGGTGTCAGTAAAATTTCGAGAGATTTTAGAATTTTTTAAGCGCCGCCATAGAATTTTGTAAAAATTTAAGCGTTTAATACTAATGGAAAGGCAAAATTATTCACTAAGTAATTCGCCCCTCTCGAGGTGTGAATTACTTAAATTATGAGCGATTATGATCGGATTTGCAAAAATAAAATTGCCCAATAGCGCTCGCTCAAATTTAAAGCGTAGATTATTCCACCTGCCCGAGCTTTTTAAGATAAGCAAAAATTTTAGCGATCTCGATCATTTTATTTAGGCTTTCGAGCAGCTTCGCGCTTTGCGAGCTCGGCGCGGATTTGAAAATTTCGCTATTTTCAACGCCTATTACTAGGCTGTTTTCGCCCAGGTAAAGCTCGGTTTTGCCGAATAAATTTACAGTGATCGTTTGCATATTTTCTAAAATTTTTTTGTTCTGCAAAAAGGCGGCGGCGGCGGGATTGTTGAGATAAACATCAAACGACGCGCTTAGGTGCGGGCTGTCTTTAAGCAGCTTCAGATCCGACGCGCCGAAGATGAACTCTCCGCGCGGCACGACTAAAATTTTACTATCGAAAGTCTCGCTAAAATCAAATTTTGCAAAAAGTCCGTCAAAGATCGCAGTATCGTCCTTCTTCTTAAGATGCAAAATTTTATCCAGCTCAAATACCCGATTTTCTCTGTTTTTATCGAAATCGCGGCTTAGTCAGATGTCGCCGATTTTTATGCCAAATTCGGGCGTCTTGCCCACTATAGCGTGCTTGCAAGTGCATAGATTTGCCTCTTTGCGGAGCGGATTTTTGTAAATTTCATCAAGTAAAAACGCGCCGAAAGGCTGAAAGGTAAGACGCAGCTCCTTTGCAATCCAAAGCAGAAATTCGTTTTTAAAAGCCTCTTCGCTGAGCGCTTCAAATTTACGCGAAATGCGCACGGCTAGGTATTTGTAAGCAGGATAAGCAAGAGCTAGCAGCACTAATAAAAACAGGAATGAGAAATCTCCAAAATCCTTGCGCATAGCAATAAACAGCGCCAGTACTACTGCCGCCACGCCGCCACGCATCTTCCAAAGCGCCACGTTGCGCGCTCCATCTAGTTTTTGCTTTTTTAATTCGTAAGAAACAAGGCTCATCGCTATCCCCGTGAGTGAAATTTGACGCTCATTATAGCGAAAAATGGGATTAAATCAAGCCATACGATAAGCGCGTTGCTATTTATAAGGCGGGTTTTTTATAATAGCTCAAAAGCATAGAAATCGCCGTCTTTTTCTCTACATTTTACAATATCGCCATATTTGAATTCTAAAATTTCATCCAGTTCGGATTCAAATTTCGTCGTATCGGTAATTTTAAAAATATATTGCGCGATTTGAACAGCCTTTACCAGGCACCATACATTAATATCTTCATTCAAAATTTTTATAAAAATTTCTTTATCGGTCGCGCTCGCCATATTAAACCTTTCCGCCCGGTTATCTAAAATTCTTTCTGCCTAGCCACAATTTAAGATATTTTAATACGTGTCTTAAATAATCATTTGTAGCATTGGCTTTAAAGGTGCTCGCGTCTGATTCTATCAAATACCAGCTATATCCGTCATCCTTTAAAATATTCATTTTGCGATGTTTGGCCTCAGTGTTTGCGTCCGATATCTCTATATCCAGCACTTTATTTGCAATATTCATTTGCACCGATAGATTGGAGCTTAGATCATATATGAAACGGTTAAAATCTTTGATGATATGGGTATTATATACGTCATCGATCATCTCGGCTCTTCTCTTCCTAAAAATTTCCTCTTCTATTGGGTCTCCATCAAAAAGCTTACCATAATGATCTTCATCGGTTGCGGCCTCTTCGTAAGACGCGGTAAAGCATCTAAAATATTCCCCGTACATCCCAAATTTCCAATTCGTAGGTATCGTTTCATCTATTACTTGAAAATATTCGCTATTAAATCGATAGTAATCTATATCATCTAAAAATGGTAATATGCAATAATAAACCTGTCCCTCTTCATATTGGATACCATGAACAAAATAGGTTCTGTTTAATTCCAGATACTCATGCTCGTCTTCTTTTATACATTTTACAATCATTTTTAATCATCCTTAAATTTGAAATTATCTACGGCTTCTATGATGGGCTACCCGTCTTTATAGCCTATTATACTATTTCTAACAAGTTCTGTAAAAAATTCTTTGTTTTTGGATTTGTTGATTACCTCTTTTATAGCATTAAAGGATAATTTTAAATTATTTAAATTGCCGTCTATAATGTAAAAACCGCTTTTCTCACACAATGATATTATGCCTCTTAATACGGCTTCGTACTCGGATCTAAAATCGATACGAAACGTAACGGACTCTATTATATTATTAGCATCAAAAAATACCTCTAGGCGGTTGCCGTTTTCGCTTCCGTATAGATCCATTTCGTTAGACCAAGATTTTTCGGGCTTTAATAGGTGCGAAATTTCAGAAAATATCTCTTTTTTGATCTTTGCTTTTTTCCAATATTTATCGTCTTCAAAGAGCTTTATATTGCCATATTGCGGATCGTATTGCAGATCGTATGTATCGCTTTTAGGTAGAATAAAAAACTCACATTGCCAAATTGCCATATCTTTCCTCAAATATTTTCATTATAAAATTTTAAAAGTAATACACATAGCAGCCTCGGTCATCGTATATATCAAATAAAATCGAAAATTTCTCTTTATTGTTTACGGCTAACTGAACTCTAATGTTCAAAGAGGGCTCTTTTGCCAGCTCAAGATTAAAATGGCGCAGCAGTATGGATCTCAAAAAATTTGGCTCAAGCGCCTTTTCTTTTATAAAGATAACGCCCGCTCTGGCGCCGTTTTTATAGGGCTTAGCTTTTGTGTATTGCCCTTTATTCATATTTTTAAGAAGATACTCCTCTATTTTCTCATCTCTTTCCCAAAAAAGAATTTTATAAACTACGCTATCTAAGTGGCTTGCTTTTGAAATTAAAAACATAACTAGCCTTATTTTAGCCTCGACATCGATATTTTCAAAATCTATTCTCGATCTGGCTACACCTCTTTTATTTCTACTTATTTTTCTAAATTCTATATCGAAATTAGTTGGGTCTATAATGCTTTTTATCATTGTCGTCGCCTTTCAAAGCCCTTTTGCTGCGTGATACCATACAAGCTCGCTTTAAAATCCTTATCTACTTTTTCCATTTAAATTTAAATCTCTTTCGCTTTATTTTTATAAAATTTTCCAGTTGCTTATCGGTAAAATTTAAAATCTCTTTT
>NZ_CALEDC010000488.1 GCF_937949835.1 uncultured Campylobacter sp. | reverse complement strand
TTTTACGCTAGCGGATAGCCTGCTGCGCGGGCGGCAAGAGGGCGGCACGCTGCTAAAGGACGCTATGGGCTACGTGGGCGAGGAGGATTTTAAAGCTTTGATCGCTACGGCGGTTGAAATTTTACGCGAGGAGGCGGCGCAGGGGCGCGAAACGCAGCAGAGCAAAAGCGCGGCACAGATGGGGGAGGATGCGCGCTCGGACGAATGCACAGGCAAAAGCGCATGGCAACGCAGCAGAGATGAAAAAAGCGCACGCTGGAAAAACGCCGAAGAGGTCATCGCAGCGGCAAGTCTCGAGTTCGCGCCGCTTTTGCACCCGTATCTGGGCAAGCTTTTTAAATTGCAGCCGAACGAGAGCGCGTATTACGCGGAGTATCCGTGGCGCGGGCTTAGTTACGAGAGCTCGCAAATCTGGCGCGAGAGGCTTGCGGATCTGCAGACGAGCAAAGATGATAAGCAAAAAATTTTTAGCTGCCTGCTGCAAACCCGCGATCCGCGAAACGTAAAATTTGCCTGCGAGTTCGCGCTTGCGGAGGATTTTTTCGATCGCCCGTGCGACCTGCTTGAATATATCGGCTATTGGCTGGAGGCCGTCGGATTTGCCTTTGAGCGGGTTAAATTTGACGCAGACGGCGCGGCTCAAATGGCAGCGGATGAAATTTTAAAAACGGATGCGGAGCTTGATAAACTTCTTAAGTGGTAATCGATAGATTTTAAATGAGTGTAGGCAGACGCAGAGGACGGATTCTCGCTTTTCAAGCCCTTGTTGCTTGGGATGTTGGAGGAGCCGTCCTTGACGATTTATTGAATTTCTCTTGGCAAAATGAAGACTCTATAAAGGATCCCAATAGCTATCTCTTTCCTAAAATGATGGTCTTGGGTACAATCGAAAATATAACCGAAATAGATAAGGTAATTCAGGAAAATCTGGATAACTGGGTTATAGATCGGCTTAATTCTGTAGATAAGGCGATTTTAAGATTGAGTGTCTATTCTCTTATATATCAAAAAGATACCCCTCCGCCCATCGTAAT
>NZ_CALEDC010000487.1 GCF_937949835.1 uncultured Campylobacter sp. | reverse complement strand
AGCTATCCGCTCTATCATCTCGACTTTGAGACCTTTCAGCAGGCGGTACCGCAATTTGTAGGGCTTAGGCCTTACGAGCAGATACCTTTTCAGTTTTCTATCCACAAAGATGACGGCAAGGGAAATTTAGAGCATTTTGAGTTTTTGGCCGAGGCCGGAGCTGATCCTAGATACGAGCTGGCGCTAAATTTGATCAAATTTATCCCGCAGGATGCCTGCGTGCTGGCTTATAATATGAGCTTTGAAAAAGGAGTGATAAGACGTCTTGCCGAAAATTATCCGCAAATCTCAAATGAGCTTATGGCTATCCACGACAATATAAAAGACCTCATGGCACCCTTTGCAAGCAAAAGCTACTACCATCCGAAAATGAAAGGTAGCTACTCCATAAAATACGTCCTGCCGGCACTTGTGCCGGAATTAGAATTGGCGTATAAGGATTTAAATTTAATCCATCACGGAGGCGAAGCTATGCAAGCATACGCCGCTATGACTTTTATGAAAGAAACAGAGCGCGAAGCTTATAAGCAGGCTCTGCTAGAATATTGTAAGCTCGATACGCTAGCAATGGTTAAAATTTTAGAAAAACTTTATGAGGCTGTGCACTAAGACAAAAAATGCCTAGTTTGTCTGCTATAATGCTTTAAAATTTTAAAGGAGGAGATATGGATATAGAGAAATTTGAATCTATGCTAAAGCAAATCAAAGTCTTAAGCGATAAGCTAGAAGTGAAAAAGCTGCGCGGCAATAATGACTACAATCTATTTTTGGCGCTTTTTGACGCTAGCGACGAAGTGAGGTTGCACTCGCGCTTTATCTGCTCGCTACTCGATCCGAACTCGCCGCATTATCAAAAAGAGCTATTTTTGGAGCTTTTTATAAAAGCATGCGGGCTAGAGGATTTTGGGCTAAATTCGCAAATCGCAAAAGTCTATAAAGAATATGAGAATATCGATATCTACATAACTGACGGCACGAAGCATATTATTTTAGAAAATAAAATTTATGCCGGCGATCAAGAGGCTCAGATTAAAAGATATATAAAAACTATCCAACAAGAAAACGGCAATGAAGCTGAAATTTACGTGCTGTTTTTATCACCGCAAGGGCGCGAGCCTACCGGCTATAGCCTAGACGGACTAAAAATCAAAGACGGCAGAATTTCAAACGAAAAGGGCGATGAAATCGCTAAATTTAAGGCGATTTCATACGACAAAGAGATAACTGCGTGGCTTGATCTATGCCTTGAAGAAACGGGAAATTTAACCAATTTGTCCGCTGTGATATCGCAATACAAAAATGTCATCGAAAAAATTTATGGAAAATATAAAGGAGTGCAGATGGATGCAAATGAAATTAGCAAGATAATTTTAGAAAACTAT
>NZ_CALEDC010000486.1 GCF_937949835.1 uncultured Campylobacter sp. | reverse complement strand
CTCTTTTATCTCAAGTATCAAAAGCCCTGTGTTAAAGCTATTTCTATAAAAAATTCTCGCATAGCTTTTAGCTATCACCGCGCCTATACCGGCAGCTTTAAGCGCGATAGGAGCGTGCTCGCGAGAGCTGCCGCAGCCGAAATTTTCTCCCGCTACGATAATGTCGCCCTTATCTATCTTGACGCTAAAATTAGGATCGGCATCCTCCATTATATGTTTTGCTAAGATATTTTCGTCGGAAGTATTTAAGTATCTGGCGGCGATAATTATATCGGTATCGATATTGTCGCCGAATTTCCAAACTTTATTCATCGTTTCGCCTTTTTTAAATTTTCGAGATTTTAGCCAAAAGTAGCTAAATAATTCATCAAACGGCGAATAAAATTTGCGGCCTAAACGGCTAAATGGCAAGGCAAAGGGCGCTAAACGCCCCTTTTATTTTTTTAAATTTAAAGAACACCTGCCCAGGAATTTACACGCCGGGCAAAAACCCGTAACGCCAACGATAATCGGGATTAACCCGATTAACGCCCAGTAGCTCTCGTAAAAATACCAAACTGCCACCATAAAAACTAGCCCTAGTACGACCCTAATAATTCTACTTTTCACGCTTACCATTTTTTTACCTTTTCTTAAAAATTTTATAAAGCGGGCAGTAGCCGTAATATCCCGTTAAAAGCGGAATTAGCCCGACCGTCCACAACCAGCAGTCGCAAATAAATCCGAAAATAAAAAACCAAATCGCCGCTAT
This sequence comes from uncultured Campylobacter sp., assembly GCF_937949835.1. Classification (GTDB taxonomy): domain Bacteria; phylum Campylobacterota; class Campylobacteria; order Campylobacterales; family Campylobacteraceae; genus Campylobacter_B. The sequence continues at coordinate 878 of NZ_CALEDC010000486.1, read as the reverse complement.
AATCAAACGTATAGTTTTATCTAAAACGCTCATTTTATCTCCTTTAAGCCAAAGCTTTTAGCATTCCGTTCATAACCATAGGTTTAAATCCGTAAATTTTAACCAGCCAACTCATATAGCTCTCCCTGGTAGCGCCGAAGCACTCTAACGTCGGAGCCGTTCCCTCCCAGTCAAACTCTACCATTATGGCCTTGCCGTATTTGGTAATAAAAGGGCAAGCCGTATATCCTGTAAATTTCTCGCTAGGTTCTCGTCCTTTTATCGTATCGGCTAAATTTTTAGCTAAGATCGGATACATTTTCCTAACGCTAGCCCCCGTTTTGCCGGACGCAAATCCGCAAATATCGCCGATACCGAATATATTTTTAAATTTTGTACTTTGCAAGCTGTATTTATCGACGGCTAGAAAATTTAGCTTATCGCCCTCTTTGGTTAGGCCGGCGCGAGCTAAAATTTCGCTTCCTTTTTGCTTAGGCGGCAGGTGAAGCCAGTCGTATTTTACGTCGATTAGCTCGGACGCGATTTTATCTTCGCCGTTTTGCCTATACGCCGTCCAAAACTCGAAAGTAGCGGTATTTGAGCTTTTATCGACGGCTACGATTTGGTGGCGAAGATTAAATTTTATCTTTCTTTTTATCATTATTTGAGTCATTGCCGCGGCATAAGTCGGATCGCCGAAAAGCTTGCCGCCGCCGACATAAAGATTAACGCTGCCTTTATCGCGGTTGCCGGCCAACCTCAGCCTATCTTCGCTCATGCATGTTACTTTTTTATTAGCGCCGCTGCATTTCATCGGGGTTTTTTGATCGCAAAATACCGCCGCGCCGCCGTTTTGAGAGAATTTTTTCATCAGCTCGTTGCTTTTTACGGCGCCTTGT
>NZ_CALEDC010000485.1 GCF_937949835.1 uncultured Campylobacter sp. | reverse complement strand
AAATGAAACCCGGCGAAAGATACGAAGTTTAAATTTTGGACTTGTTAGGCTTGTCTTTTTCTACTTATACTTCGTTGAAATTTGATTTTTAATGCTCACGTATTACATATACGCTCCGCTTAAAAATCAAATTTCGCCTCGTCTAAGCGAAAAATACTGCGCCTTGATCTTTTTTTGTTCAAATTTTTGCTAACTTAAATTTTGCTTGCTCAGTCGTAAAATTTTAATCCGCCTTGATTAAGGCAAAAATACCGCGCCTTGCTCTACTGCATTTAAATTTCTAATCCAAATTTTGTACCGTTTACATTCAAATTTTACATCAAATTTAATTTAAGCTTCCACACCGAAAAGCGTTTAAATTTAGCTATAATCGCGCAGATTTTATCAATGCAAATTTGAGTAAATTTAAAGCTCTCAATCTCCAGTCGCGCAAACCCTGCGCCCACTCAAATAACAACAAAAGGAAAAATTTGAACTCTTCAAAAACTTCACTATCTTTTTTAGTCGTGCTAAGCGCGCTTATGGCGTGTACATCACTATCTACGGACGTATATCTGCCCGCTATGCCTACGATGGAGCGACAGCTGCATGGCGATGCGGAGCTCACGATAACGGGCTTTTTGATCGGCTTTGCTATCGCGCAGCTCGTCTGGGGGCCTATCAGCGATAGGATCGGGCGTAAAATCCCGCTTTTTATCGGTATGGCGCTCTTTGCGATCGGATCAGTAGGATGCGCGATGTCAGACACTATGGCTAGTGTCGTGTTCTGGCGCGTGTTTCAGGCTTTGGGCGCATGCGTAGGACCGATGCTAAGCAGGGCGATGATTAGCGATCTTTTCGGTAGCTCGCAGGCCGCACAGATGCTCTCTACGCTAGTTATTATCATGGCGATAGCGCCGATAGTGGGTCCGTTATTGGGTGGCGCGATACTGGAGTTCGGCTCTTGGCACGGGATATTTTGGCTGATGGCGCTAGCTAGCGCGGTTATGTTTGCGATGATTTTTTCTCTGCCGGAGACCTTGCCGCCGCAAAAGCGCTCCACAAAGCCCATCGTATCGTCTTTTAGAAACTATCTAATATTATTGCAAGACGCCAAATTTATGCGCTACACTCTCAGCGTGACGTTTTTCTACGTAGCCGCCTATGCCTTTATCACGGGCTCATCGTTTGTATATATCGATTATTTCGGCATTCCTAGCAAATACTACGGATTTTTATTCGGCATAAACATCGTGGGCGTCATGGCGCTAAGTTTCGTAAATAAAAAGCTGGTAAAGCGCTATGCGCTAAACCGCCTACTCATAGTCTCCACGCTCGTTGCCGCGCTTGCTGCCAGCGTGCTGTTTGCGTTTGCGTTTTTCAAAACGGGCGGCGTTCTTGGCGTGATAATCCCGATGTTTTTCGTTTTTAGCATGAACGGCATCATCGCTTCTTGCTCCAATGCCGCCGCTCTTGATAGCGTGCCGCAGGAGATGAAGGGCTCGGCCGCTGCGCTCATCGGCTCGCTGCAATACGGCAGCGGCATCCTCTCCTCGGCGATGCTTGCGGCGTTTTCTGCGGGTACGCCGTGGACGATGTCTTGGATCATAGCTCTGTTTGTTTGGCTAAGCGCGCTCGCGGCGTATTTTAATAAGTAAATTTTAAATTGTGGCGAAATTTTATAATTTGCCATCGAGTTCAGCTCTGTTTTAAACAGACGGGCGGTTTCTTAAATTTAAACTCTAGCTAAATTTAGACCGAAATTTTTAAGTAAACTTTGCTATAATCGCCGCAATTTTGAAAAAACCGAGGAGAAAATATGAAATTGATTTACGCTGCTTGCGTGCTCGCCGTGTTTGCTTCGGCTCAGACCGAAACTTTGCAGGTGCCGGACTTTGCCAAAAGCTCGATGAAGACGCATGAGCAGGCCGAAGAAAAACTAATCGCAAATGCCCTAAAAGG
>NZ_CALEDC010000484.1 GCF_937949835.1 uncultured Campylobacter sp. | reverse complement strand
CCATCTACAAAATACTTTTTAGATGGCTTTTATTCTTTTCCTATAAATATGCCAATTTATATGCTATTATTATTTGCTATATCCTTACTTTGGCTCGGGCTTATATGGTTTTATGTGGAGCTAAAGAGCTCGAATTATCTTTTAAGTTATATATTTTTACTTTTTTATACTGAATTTTTATGTGTTTTTTTTGTATGGAAAGGAAATTTTGATAATATAAATTTTGCTATCATTGCGCTACCCATGCTGATATTATTCCGTTTCATAGTTAAAAGAATTAGAAATATTTTATATATTATAATAGCGCCTATACTCATATTTGCTTATGCCAAATACTGCTATGAATATATATCCCAAATGACACTATATGAAAATACTTTTGCCACACACAGAAATTATAAATGGGATCATGAAAGAGCAGGTGGTATTATTACTACCTATTCATTTGAGCGCTTTGATGATGCTTTAAGACTTATAAACAAGTACTCTAAAAATTCAAATGAGTTATATATGATATCCAAATATGACAATATGTTGCAATTCTTTAGTAAAAAATATAGTGGGTTAAAGTATTTTGAACTAAAATCCTTTATAGTCACAGATAATGAATACAATGAAGTTTTAGATCTCATAAATTCTAAAGCCGATATTTTATATGTTGATACTGACATTTTTAATGTATATTATAAAGAGCTAAAAGAGAGACGTTTTTTTGATGTTTATAATAATCAATGGCTACCAAACGATGTTATGCGGCGGATTATACAATTAAAAATATTACTAAATCTTTTTGATGATGTTCGCGATAAGTATGAATTGATAGAGCACGGGAAACTAATAGATGTGTACAAAAGGAAAAAAGAATAATTTTAATATGTAGTTTGTAGTTAATCGATCTTGATTAAAAAGATATCGATATTTGGAAGGATTCTATGACGAAAAGAAAAATTTTAATAGTATTTGGAACGCGCCCGGAAGCCATTAAGATGGCTCTGTTGATAAAGGAATTTCAAAAACACGCGGAATTTGAAGTGAAGGTTTGCGTCACGGCGCAGCACAGACAGATGCTTGATCAGGTGCTTGAATTTTTTGAGATCAAGCCCGATTTTGATCTAAATTTAATGAAGCAAGGGCAGGATCTGTACGATATTACGTCAGGCGTTTTGCTTGGTATGCGCGATGTATTTAGCGAATATACCCCGGACATTGTGTTTGTGCATGGAGATACGACTACTACTTATGCCGTTTCTTTGGCGGCGTATTATCAAAAAATCGACGTGGCACATGTCGAAGCGGGGCTTAGGACGCATGATATCTATTCGCCGTTTCCTGAAGAGATAAATAGGCAGATGACGGGACTCATAGCTAAATATCACTTTGCGCCGACCATCGATGCAAGAGACAATCTATTAAAAGAAGGCAAAGATTCAAGAAATATAGTCGTTAGCGGCAACACCGTTATAGACGCGCTTTTGTGGACGATAGATAAAATCGAAAACAACGAGCTGCTAAAAAATAAAATTTTATCCTTTATAAATTCCAAATATAAGCTTAGTGATAGAAAATTTATTCTCGTTACAGGGCACAGACGAGAGAATTTCGGAGAAGGCTTTGTTAATATTTGTGAGGCTTTACGTGAAATAGCGCTAAAAAACGAAAATATCGACATCGTTTACCCCGTGCATCTAAATCCAAATGTAAGAAAGCCTGTGGGAGAAATTTTATCGGGCATTTCGAATATATTTTTAATTGATCCGCTAGAGTATGATAGTTTCGTCTATCTTATGAGCAAGTCATATATGATAGTAACAGATAGCGGCGGTATTCAAGAGGAGGCGCCGAGCCTATGCAAGCCTGTTTTAGTTATCAGAGAAACTACCGAAAGACCTGAAGGGATAAGGGCGGGATGCGTTAAGCTTATTGGCACCAAGCGCGAAAATATCATAAAAGAGGTGCAAAAATTATTAAATTTAAAAGATGAATATGATAAAATGAGTAAAAGTACAAGTCCGTATGGCGACGGTAAAGCTTGTAAAAAAATACTGGAATTTTTAAAAGGAATATTGTGAAAAAAGTTTGCATCTTAGGTCTTGGGTATATAGGGCTGCCTACGGCGGCGCTTTTGGCAAATAGGGGCTATAAAATACACGGCGTTGATGTGGTGCAGAGCGTCGTAGATACGATTAATGATGGTAAAATTCATATCGTCGAGCCGGAACTTGACGTATTTGTTAAAAAAGCAGTGCAGAGTGGAAATTTAAAAGCAGACGTTAGGCCTGATTTCGCAGACATTTTTATCATAGCTGTTCCGACGCCGTTTCGAGACGGATACGTGCCAAATATCGATTATGTCATAAGTGCGGCAAAATCTATAATACCATACGTAAAAGACGATAATATGGTCGTTTTAGAATCCACTTCACCGATAGGTACCACCGAAAAGATAGGCGAAATTTTAAAAAATGGCGGTGTTGATATTTCTAAAATTTATATCGCTCACTGCCCTGAGAGAGTTTTGCCCGGTAAAATTTTAAAAGAGCTTACGCAAAACGATAGAATCGTGGGTGGAACCACAAAAATTGCTACTAAAAAGATAGCGGAATTTTATAGGGAATTCGTTAGTGGTAGCGTTTTGCAGACGGATTCTAAGACTGCAGAGATGTCAAAGCTTACAGAGAATTCTTTCCGCGACGTAAACATAGCCTTTGCAAACGAGCTTAGCATTTTGTGCGATAAATTCGGCATTAACGTCTGGGAGCTTATCTCGCTAGCAAATCGCCATCCGCGAGTTAATATTTTAAGCCCGGGCTGCGGCGTAGGCGGGCACTGCATAGCGGTCGATCCGTGGTTTATCGTCCATGCGGGCGGCTACGAAGCGAGGCTGATCAAATCCGCAAGAGAGGTCAATGATCACAAAGCTGAATGGTGTATAGAAAAGATCAAAAACGCCGCTTTGAAATTTGAGCTGCAAAACGGCAGAAAGCCCAAAGTCGCGTGCATGGGGCCTGCTTTTAAGCCGGATATCGACGATTTGCGGGAGTCGCCTGCGCTAAATATAACCAAGCGCCTGATCGCAGACGGCGTCGATGTGATCGCCGTAGAGCCCAACATCAAGGCTCACAAAGATTTTGAGATAGCGGATTATAAAAAGGCTATTGAAATTTCGGACATTATCGTATTTTTAGTCGGGCATAAGGAATTTAAAGGGCTAAAAATAGAAAAAGAAGTTTTGGATTTTTGCGGCGTGCGAAATACTAATATTTAATATTTTTCAAGGTATGGTTAATGATACAAGCAATAGTTAAAAAAGGCAAAGTTTTAGCGGAGCAGATCCCGGCTCCGAGCGTTTCAAAGGGATGCGTTCTTATAAAAGTAGTAAATAGCTGCATATCGGCGGGCACCGAGATAAGCGGCGTATCAAATAGCGGCAAAAGCTTTATTGAAGAGTTTATGATTAAATATAAGGATTATATATGTGTGGCATAGTTGGTAAAATTTCATTTAATAATGTTATAGATGCCGACAGGCAAATAATAGAAAAAATGGCTTTATTATTGGCTCACAGGGGACCCGATTATCAAGGAATATATAATGATAATAATGTCGTACTTGCTCATAGAAGACTTGCTATTATAGATACTGCAAATTTAGCGAATCAGCCTATGCTTAGCGATGATCAAGAAATAGTGTTAGTGTTTAATGGCGAAATATACAATCATACAGAGATTAGAAAAGAACTAAAGAATAAATATGCATTTAGGACCGATCATTCAGATACGGAAACTATAATATATGCCTATAAAGAGTGGGGTATAGATTGCATAAAGAAATTCAATGGTTTTTTTGCCTTTTGTATTTATGATAAAAAGAAAAATGAGATTTATCTCGTTAGAGATAGGTTTGGTAAAAAGCCCCTATATTATATACTAAATGACAGCACATGTTATTTTGCATCGGAAGCCCATGTTTTTTTTAGAACAAATATAATAAACAAGGAATTTAATGAAGAAGCGATATACCATTATCTCACTTTTTTAACAACACCGACTCCAAGCACATTTTTTAAAAATGTATATAAGCTAGAGGCCGGCTATTATCTAAAAATATCAAAACAAGGTGTTGAAAAACAACAATATTTTAATATCTCTGATTATATTAATATAGACAATAAAGATTCTTTTGAAACAGCCGTAAATATAACAAGAGAAAAATTAGAATCATCGATGAAATATAGGAATGTGGCTGATGTTGGTGTTTGTGTCGCATTAAGTGGAGGACTCGATAGCTCACTAAATCTATATTATTCTAAGGATATAAATAAAAATATAAAAGCAATAAATATAGCGTATGAAAAAACCAGTAGTTTTGACGAATCTGTTATATCTAAAAGATTGGCTGATGAATATGATGTTAGCTTTATAGGCAAAAAGATTACAGATACTATGTTTAATAATTTGATAGATAAATAT
>NZ_CALEDC010000483.1 GCF_937949835.1 uncultured Campylobacter sp. | reverse complement strand
TCGAGCATAATATTAGGAAAAACAAAGAAATTTTATTCACCCCGGTGCTGCGTTCGTACGACTTTACGCAGTCGGATATTTACAGCGTCTTTGCCTCGCGCACCAGCCTCTTTGCGATACGAAATTCTCTGAAAAGTCCTCTAAATTTAGCGCTTAAACGCGGGCTTGATTTGGCACTAATTTTCTTAGCGCTTCCTCTGCTAGTGCCGATTTTCGGCGTAATCGTGCTGATAATGAAGCTAAAAGAGCCTACAGGGCGGATATTTTTTTCGCATCAAAGGATGGGGTTGGGCGGTAAGCCGTTTGGATGCCTGAAATTCCGCTCGATGAGAGAGGACGGCGATGAAATTTTAGCTCAGTACCTAAAGCAAAATCCGCAAGAGGTGGAGTATTTTGAAAAATATCACAAATACGAGCACGATCCGCGCATCACGAAGCTGGGCGATTTTTTGCGCAAAAGCTCGCTCGATGAGCTTCCGCAGCTGATCAACGTCCTAAAGGGCGAAATGAGCATCGTAGGCCCTCGCCCGTGCGCGCAATATGAGCGCAAAGATATGGGCGAATACGCTGATCTCATACTCGCCGTCAAGCCCGGTATCACGGGGCTTTGGCAGGTGAGCGGGCGCAGCGATGTGGATTTTGCGACCAGGGCGGGCATGGATACGTGGTATATGAAAAACTGGTCGATCTGGAACGATATCGTGATAATCATAAAAACCTTTAAGGTGGTCCTTGTTCGCGAGGGCGCAATTTAAATTTTAAATTTGGAGAAGAAATATGCAACAGAATTATTGTGAAGATGATGAGATTGATTTGCTAGATTTGGCAAAAAAGATATGGAAATATAAAAAGCAAATTTGTATAGTAACTTGCGGATTTATTGCGGTTGGGCTTTTGTACATTCTATTTGCTACTCCGTGGTATAAAGCAACGGCGATGGTAGAAACCGCCTATTATAATAATGAAACTGGTATGCCACAGTATATAACCGAAAGATCCGTTCGGATGCATGAGCTTAGAGTAAAATATATTGATGGACTAAAGGATATTAAGGATAAGAACGTAACGGTTGATA
>NZ_CALEDC010000482.1 GCF_937949835.1 uncultured Campylobacter sp. | reverse complement strand
TAAAATTTAAAGTTTCAAGCGGCGCATACCGTCGCGCCGAAACGCATTTCATCGAGCCTTAAATTTTAAAATTTCGGTCGCGAGCTTTCGGATTTTAAAATTTAAACGGCGCTGGGCTTTGAGGTACAGCGCGAATTTTGCGGCGCGGTAAAATAGCAGCGCAAACGATAAAAAAACGGCGCTAGCTAGGTAGAATTTTATAAAAGGTGAAATGCGGCGCGCCGTATTTAGGACGCAAAAAGCTTAAACGGGCTTAGGAAGTAAATTTCGATCTAAATTTAGGCGAGACGCCAAAAATTTTAAAATTTAAACGCAAGGAGTGAAAAATGGATGTTTTGCAGAGTTTCGGGCGAGAGTATGTGCGGCAGCTCAGAGACGGGTCGCTGGCGTGGTTGGACGGGGTCGTAAGCGGGCGGATGAAAGGAGCGCGATGCGAGCGGCTGTATGCATCGATAGCGGACTTTTCGCCGCAGCAGAGGGAGGCGCTAAGGACGCTTTGCGCGCATCTTACCGATCACGTCCTGCATGAGACGCTAAGCTTTTTCGAGCAAAGCGAGCGCTGGCGGCTTGCAGACGAGGCGGGCGAAAATCTAGCCGAGCTCTCGGACGGGCTTTGCGGCGAGCTCTACGGCGAGGACGGCTGGATCGAAAAATTTAGCGGCTATCCCGCGAGCCTAAAATAATGCCCTACGGATTACGTGCCTGAGCACCCTGCTTTGAGCCAAAATTTATTTGAAGGGAAAATATGAAAAACTTATTTCTAGCCGCGCTTGCAGCATTAGCGCTTAGCGGCTGCGCGGGCTTAAAATGCGGCGCAAAAGACGGGCGAGACATCGCCGAGATCGACGTGCCCGAAGATGGCTGGACGAGATACCTAGGCACCGACGGCGAGATCAAGGAGGTCGCATTTTTCACGGCGTTTTTCTCCAAACAGTTCCGCCCGCACCCAAAAGATGGCGAAAAGATCGGCTTCGTGCTTACCAAAAAGAGCGGCGAACGCATACCGATAAGGCTCGGCAATATGTATAAGGCGGCAGACGGCGCATTTGCGCTCGCGGATCTTGACGCGCAGAGCGACGTATGGGGCGGAGCGGAGGAGCTACAAGGAGCAAAACGGGTGAAATTTTATAAATTTCAAGAAGGCAGCGTCAAAGTGACGGACTATGAGGCGCAAGGCGGGCTTTGCGAGGCGTTTTACGCAGGCGAAAAGATAAGCGTCAAAAGCGTGCTAAGCCGCCGCACGAGCAAGGCTGGCGGAGCTAACGGCGAAATTTCCACCGCGCAGACGCAGGGCGAAATATCGCGCGACGTCGTCAAGGCTTTAAACTCGCGCGAAAAGCCCTCGCCGCAAAGCTCTAGCAAAAATTTAGCGAACAAAAAGAGCGCCGCGCAAAAAACCGATAGCGAGGCGTTAAAATCAGAGACGGAGGCGCTAAAAAATATTATCTGCTACAGATAAAAACGAAGTCGATTGAAATTTCAGTTTAATGAGTAAAAATTTTGCTAAAATTTTGAATAAAAATATCTTTTTAAGGAGTAAAAAATGAGAAAAAGCGTTTTATTTTTCCTATTGCCGCTGTTTTTGTTCGGCGGCGAGGCGAAGAAGCAGCTAAACGTCTTTGAGCTAACGCCGTCAAAGATGCCGCCGCAGCAGTTTAAGGTCGAAGCGATCTTTTCGAAAGAGATTAAAGCCGACTGCAACGACGCGTATCTGATCGGCGGCAAAATAGAGCAAAAAGAGGGCTCGGACGGGCTTTATTACGAGTTTAGCGGCGGCAACGAACTTGCTCAAACGCTGATGCTGTGCAAAACCGAGAAGCAAAAAAAATGGGTCTATTATGAGCTTGGAGCGCCTTTTTTCTACACTCCGGGCGAAATTAGAATTTTGGCGCCCAAAGACGTAAAGGTGGAGCTTAGAATTTACGAGCTCGTAGAGAGCAAAAAGCCCAAAATCCGCAAGATGAAATAATTTCGCAAGAAGCAAGGCGGACCGAGCTTATACGTGGCGGAATTTCCACCGCGCAATAGATATTTCATCGCACAATGGGTTTGCGCGCAGGCGAGATAAATCCTACGGCGAAGAATGGAATTTCGGCATCGATGGGTCGTTTGGTTAAAATTTCAGTATAATTTCGCAAAAACAAGGAGAGAGCATGTCAGAGAGAATTTTTGAAAGCCTAAAAGAGCTTTTGACGCAGCAGGGGGCGCGCTTCCGCGTCGTAGCTCACGAAAGCGCGGGCACCTCCGCCGAAGTCGCCAAAGCCCGAGGCACGCAGCTAGGTCAAGGCGCAAAGGCGCTGGTTTGCACGATCAAGGGCTTTAAGGACGGGCAAATTTCTTTCGTGCAAAATTTAAATTTAGTAAGCGCCGATGACGCGCAAAACCCCAACGCTTCTTGCGTTGCAACCGCTCAAGGCTGCGAAAACGGCGCCTGCGCGGGAAATTTAACTTTAACCGCCGATCAAATTTGCGCCAACGTGCCGCAGCAGCTGAAGCTTCCTAGCGACAAACCCGCGGGCAGAAACGGCAGAATCTACGTCCTAGCGGTCTTCGCAGCCGATCATAAAACCGATCTAAAGCGCTTGGCAGAGGGGCTCGGCGGCACGAAAGCGTCGCTCGTAAGCCCCGATGAAGTGGGCGATCTCACGGACTGCGTCATCGGCTCGGTGCCGCCCTTTAGCTTCCACGACAAGCTGCTGCTAATCGCCGATCCGTCGCTGTTCGGACGCTTTGATGAGATCGCTTTCAACGCGGGCTTGCTTGATCACTCGATCATTCTAAACGCGCAGGATTACGCGCGCATTGCAGCTCCGCACATCGTAAGCTTTACCGAAAAGGCGCAGGACGGCGAATAACCGCCCTGGTCCCGGTC
>NZ_CALEDC010000481.1 GCF_937949835.1 uncultured Campylobacter sp. | reverse complement strand
CATTGTTTATTTTATATTCTACTATATTTATTATCTCTTTTTTCCAACTTGTTATTGTATCTGCTAGTTTTATACTTTGCTTTATATTAAATACTCTCAATTTTTCAATTAATTGCTCTATTCTCCTTCTCATTGTCTTTACTGTCTTGCTCTCAAACATCTTGTAAAATTCTTTTATTATTCTATACATCTTTTTCAATGTCTTATCTACTTTTAATATCTCTTTTAATATTTCTTTTTGTCTTTGACTAAACTGACTTATTGGGCTTTTACTTAGTATTTTCCAATATTTTTTTAACTTCTTATACTTTTCATTGTCTTTGTTAAATAATTCTACTCTTAAATCTCTTAATGCCCATATCCCTTGTCTTATTACATGATATTTATCTGCTACTATTTGGGCCTGAACTATATTACTATTTATTACGCTTCTAAATGGCTTAAACATATCCATTACAACTACTTGTGGTTGTATTTCAAATTCGTTTATTATATTTTTTATTGTTTGTGAATGTCTATTTCTTAATATATCTACTAGTTTACGGTTTTTATCATACATCGCTAGCTGATATTTCTCTTTTTCTATATTTCCTTTAAATTCGTCTATATATATGACTGATGTATCTGGAGAGGTTTGTCTTTTTAGGGCGATCGCGTTTTATGAGGGTGATATCAAGCATATTTATTTTGTTGCAGAGACTAAGGGGTCTATGAACTCTATGCAACTTCGCCAAGTCGAAGAGTCCAAAATTCACTGCGCAAAGGAGCATTTTTTGTATCTTATCCCATATCTTTTTATGATATAATTGTATTGCATTACATAATTCAGGGATAAACTATGCTAGATCAACTTTTTTTAAAAAGCAATGACCTTATAAGGTTAAACAACCATAAATTTAAAAGATATTTTATAGACTCCAAGGACTTATCTCATAGACTTATCGTTGTTCTTGGGCAAAGAGGAATAGGTAAAACAACCACTCTAGCTCAGCTAGCTAATAAAAACAAAAATAGTCTTTACTTAAGCCTAGATGACATAGAGATATCAAACGATATAACCTCAATTATAAGAGAGTTTGTATTAAATGGTGGAAAGCATCTATATCTGGATGAAATTCATAAAAGTAAAGATATATCTGCTGTATTAAAATTTGCCTATGATAACTTTAAAGAGTTAAATATAGTAGCTACTGGTTCATCTGCTCTTGAAGTGTTAAAAAGCTCTCATGATCTAAGCAGAAGAGCGATAGTATATAAGATGAGTGGAATGAGTTTTAGGGAGTATCTAGGGCTAAGGTATGGTATAAATTTAGAAGCTATTGAGCTTGCAAATTTACTTACAAACCATCAGGAGATAGCTGTTGATATCATTAATACTTTAAAACAAAAAGATCTAGCAGTTGTTAAACTTTTTAGAGAGTATCTAAAGGTGGGTTACTACCCATACTATAATGATATGCCAAATGATACCGCCTTTTATCAGACCCTAAGACAAAGCATAGAAGCTACGATAGATAGCGATCTTTTAAGTATATATCCAAATTTAAACGGCAACACTGCAAGAAAGCTAAAGATCTTAACTCATGCCATAAGCACAAACGTCCCATATCAGCCAAACTACTCAAGCCTAAAATCGCTTGTTGATATAAGGGATGATAGGACGCTAAAAGAGTATCTTGCTATGCTTGATAGCGCTGGACTTATAAGGCTTTTAATGAAAAGTGAGCTAGCTATAAAAAATATGGATAAGGCAGACAAAATTTACCTTGAAAATACAAATTTAATGTATATAAATAGCCCTGATATAGGAAATGTTAGAGAGACATTCTTTACTAACCAGCTTGGAAATATCACTGAAATTTACTCGGGCAAAGCCGGAGATTTTATAGTAGGCGAATTTGTCTTTGAAATAGGCGGAGCAAAAAAGAGCTTTGAGCAGATAAAAGATATGCCAAATTCTTTTATAGCGGCAGATGATATTGAGGTTGGTGTCGGCAATAAGATACCGTTGTGGCTGTTTGGGTTTTTATACTAGCACTACTTTGGCAATAAACTATTGCTAGTATAAAAAGCAATTGTGGAAAAATCACCTTGACTCAAGACAAATTAAGCGTTTAGTTATGACTTCGTCTTACTGCTTGTTAAATCTCTTATTAATTTCAATTGCACAAACCTACAAGAGCAAAATCAAATTAACACGCCTGAAATAAGTTTAAAATAAGCTTTAATATAAAAAAATTATTAGTAATATATATTTTAATAGCATAAAAATATAACAAAAAAATATATTTATACTTGTAAAAATATATTTTTTAATGTATATTTAATAAATAAAAGCCTAATATTTTATGATATTAAATTTCAGCAAGAAAGGAGAAAACATGGAATTTTTAATGGTTCTTATGTTTTTCGTCGCAGCTCTTTTGCTGTGGCTCAAGCCTGAGAAAAAGCGCGCGGTTATGGGCTTTGGTATTGCAGGTGTCGCGATACTCGTCATCATGATGGCATGGGTAAATAAATTTGCCGTCGTGCCTATGGGAAATTTCTAGGAGCGAGCGATGGAAAGTATGCAAGATAAAATGTCTCAAAGCTTCACCCGCAGCACCGAAATTTCTGCGGGCTGGGGCGATGATGAGAAGCTATTTTTCAACCTTTTTGCCCTCGCGGCGCTCGCTCTCATCGCTTTGCCGGTAGGTATCGCATGCCTTGTTTTGGGCTTTGGTATGGGCGATAGTCCCTGCATTATGTGTTGGCATGAGAGATTTTGCATGGTAGCGATCTCGTTTATGGCGCTAGTTATCGTTAGATACGGCTTTAAGGTCAAATACCTCGCTGCAATCATCTTTTTAGCGTGCCTTGGGCTTTACGACGGCTTTTTACACTATAGCCTTGACGGCACGGGCGGCGGCTACCTCGACATCAAGCAGGGCTTCGGGCTTGAAATTTTAGGCGCACACACGCAGTTTTGGGTCGTAGTGGTACATTTTTGCGTCATTATATTTTTGGGTGTGATTTTGCTGCTAGGCAAAAACGTAGGTAAAATAATGCAAAAAAGCGAAGAGGGCGCATACGGCGCGGTTTTACCCAAATTTGCGCTAGGCAAGATAGCCGTGGTGGCCTTTGCTATCATCATGGCTTTTAACTGCGTCCAGGCTTTCATCACGGCAGGCCCTCCGCCCTATCTAGCCTCCGCGACGCCTTCGCGCATGAGCATCGATCCGTCAAAGTGGTTTTGGGAGCTTGATCACTGGGAAGAAACCGAAATTGATTTTCGCGAAAGCTGGAATCCAAAACTACCGAATTTACCGAAGTGAGGTCGCGATATGAGAAAAATTTTAACCTTAACCCTTTTGTGCGCTGTACTGGCGCTGGGCGGCGAGTTTAATCTAAATCCTGCGGATGGCGCAGTGGTAAATTTAACGCCGCTACGCAAAATCGGCGAGATAACGCCAAATTTAAACAACAATAATCCAGTCACAGGGCTTGACTACGACGCGGCAAGCGGAAACTTCTTGCTCGGTACGCTAAAATTCGAGCTCTACGAAATGGACGGCGAGCTAAAAACCGTAAAAAACTATCTACGAAGCACACCCGATTGGATAATCCAAATGGAGGAGACCGTCGCAGCGAGTTTTTTTAAAGGCTCGGTAGGGCTCATGAGCTATAATAAAACCTATGAGTTTTTCAAACCCGCACCGAATCAAAGTAAAGAGGAAGCGAACAAAGCGTGGCGCTATCTGCACGACGGATACGAAAATTTCACGCTCGATTTCAAGGACCGCTACTCCACTGTGCGCGCCAAACAGCAGTATATCCTAAGCTGGGATCACTCGGACTTTTACGGCGAGTTTTTCATCGCGAGCGTGCCCGATGACATCAAGCAAGGCTGGAGCGTGGCGAGCTTTAGTGACGCCGATAATCTGCTCTCGAGCGAGTTCGTGCCGAGCTTCGATGAGGCTCTCGGCGTAAAGGACGGCAGGGATATAAACGACTACTATATCACGGGTATGGATGCGAGCGGCGAGTTTGTTTATCTACTCTCGAAGCAATACTCAAGCATCCTAAAGCTTGATCCGCGCAGCAGAAAGATCGTGGAGATTTATAGCTTTGAAGGCGCGAGCGATGCCCATGCGCTCGCTATCAAAGAGAGTAAATTCTACGTCGCGTCCAGAGAGGACGGCATGAATAAAATTTTTATTTTCGAGAGATAAAATTTAAGCCGTCTTTTGGGCGGCTTATTTTAAAAATAATCTAAAACATAGTATTTAAGCCCTCGCTCATTGTCGAACTGATATCTGCCAAATAATTTTTACCAAGTTGCTTAAAGTCCATTTTGTTATAATGTTATTACCAAAAGTAGCAAAAATGAAAGAGTAAATTCTAAAACTGCCAGTATATTCTACACCGACGAAAACAGGTAAGGTAGCCTAGGTGCTAAATGCATACAAAATAGAGGTCAGAAAGGCTATAAAAGCAAGAGTAAAATAAACTCATCAAAAAGACATCGGCACTCGGCATCGTAAATTTAGCAGACTCCGCGAAGCCTGATCACTGGTGAAGATTCTCTGGACGCAGGTTACTATGGAGCCAGACGGAGCAGTGTAATATGCGATAAGCTATTTTTCGGGGAAGAATTGGTATAAATTAATTAATATCTTCTTTAAAATGGACTGAATATGAAAATATCAAAGGTAAATATAAAAGATTTTAAAAGATTTAAGGATCTAACCTTAGATTTAGGCGATAAGCCAGCGAAAATAATCGCATTGGTTGGTACTAATGGATGTGGTAAAAGTAGTGTTTTGGATGCTTTTATTGCATGCGGAGGAAGTTATGGTGGGAACATTGGGAGCGGTAGTATACCGAAAATATTCTACAGAACAGACAATAAGAATGCGTTTCAATTAATATCGATTGAATATTTAGATGATGAGGGCAATATCATTGACAATAGCAGATTATATAATGATCATGATTTATATAAGAATAATAGGAAAATTATTTTTTCATTCAGAAGTCCGTATCGTTACAACACTAGTTTGAATATTAGCGAGATTAGAGCAGTAGATCCTATTGAAAACAATTCCGATGGAGCGAGCTGTTCATTAAATTTAGACAGCAAGGTAGAGGATAATTATAGAAGATTATTGGGATTTTATAACCAAATTATGGAAAGAGAAGATATTAAGCCATCTGAAGCTAAGATTAAAGTCATAGGCTTATTAAATCAATCTATAAAAAACTGTTTAGATTTAGAAATTGTTAGCTTGGGAAATGTGGCACAAAATAACGGTACGCTAAATTTTAAAAAATCAGATTCAGATATAACATTCTCATTTGATAGTCTCTCTGCCGGAGAAAAGGAAGTTGTTGATATTTTATTAGATTTATTTTTAAGAAGAGAGAAATATAAAAACTCTATCTTTCTATTAGATGAGCCTGAGTTACATATTAATACATCGATTCAAAAAAAATTAATGATTGAGATAGAAAAACTAATAGGCGATGAAGGGCAAATTTGGATTGCGACTCACAGTATCGGTTTTTTACGAGCATTTCAAGAAGAGCTATCTGGGAAATGTCAAGTTATTCAATTTGAAGATAATATGAAATTTGCTTCAGAAGCTATAACATTGACCCCTATTGCAAACAATAGAACAACATGGAAATCTATTTTCAGTACAGCTCTAGATGACTTAACTGGATTAATAGCTCCTAATAGAATTATTTATTGCGAAGGACGAGATGAACCCAGACCAGATGGCTCTGAAAGAGGGCTTGACGCTCAAGTTTTAAATAATATTTTTAATGCAGAGTATCCAGATACTGTTTTCGTCTCTAGCGGTGGAAATACAGAGTTGGATCAAAGAAGCAGCATTGCATTAGCGATATTAGGCAAGGTGTTTCCCAATATGGAAATTTGGGTTTTTAAAGATAGAGATATGGCATCAGGAAAGCTAGTATCAGAAAAAGAGAGGCAAGAGTATTTAGCTAATCAGGATGCAAGATTTAGAGTAATGAAAAGGTGGGAAATCGAAAACTACCTATTTGATGAAGAGGTGTTGAGAAAATATTGTGCAGTAAATCAAAAAAACTTTGATGAAGTTAAAATATCCTATCGTTCCTATCGAGAAAC
>NZ_CALEDC010000480.1 GCF_937949835.1 uncultured Campylobacter sp. | reverse complement strand
AGGCAAAATATAGCGCACTAAACAATCTGTTTCAATACCCGATCGTAAGCTTAAACGAGCTAAAAGAGGCCCTAAGCGCGAATATTTACGACGAAGTAGTGCAAAAGCTGAAAGAATTTCAAAGCTGGGGGCTTTTGGAGCTTAAGGATGAAAAATCGGTCTTAAACTTGGATGGAATTTTTTGGGGCAACAACATCAACGAAGAGATAGCAAGCATTATTAAAAAGGATTTTGTATGAAAAAAATCGTGCTTTACACCTCACAAACGGGTAACACGAAAAAGGTGGGCGACGCGATCGCCGAGCAACTGGGCTGCGAGAGTCTAAATTTCCGCGACTTTGAGGGTGAGGTCGATGATTACGACTTCATAGCCTTGGGCTTTTACGTCGATAAGGGAGAAGCCGAAGCGAAATTTATGCGCTTTTTACGCAAGATTCACAACAAGAAGCTTGGCGTTTTTATGACTCTGGGCGCAGAGCCAGGCGGCGAGCACTCGCGCAAGTGCCTGGATGCCTTTGAAGAGGGGCTTAAAGCAAACGGCAACGAGATCATAAGGGAGTTTGCCTGCCAGGGCGCTATCGATCCGAACCTACTTGATACGATGCGCAAAATGGCGGCCGGCGGCAACTCGCCCCACCCTATCACCCCCGAGCGACTTGCGCGCTGGGCGGAGGCAGCGAAGCATCCCGACGAAAAGGATCTGGCGGATGCGAAGGCAGCATTTGCGGGGATAGAATAAATTTTAAAACAAGCCGCGCAAACCGCTGCGCGGCGCGAACAAAATTAAATCATTACCCGTCCCCTCCCGCGATTTACGCGATTTAAAATTTATCTTTGCTAAATTTGAACGACAAATTCCATTCCTACAAGCAAATTTGCCGCCGCAGGCGCAGGTCTTGCTCTAGAATTTAAACGATAAAATTTCATTTCGCGCGCAACGGATCAAATAATGTCGCCGACCTTGCGCCGGTAATGCGGGCTCTGAACGCGAAAAGGACTTTTGTAAACGACCGGCCTGCGAGCGCCGCCGTCATCCAATACACCGTCCGTCGCCTTACGACGGCCTGAGCGTTAAAAATCCGCTTCTGCGAGCAAGTAGCCCGCGAGCGCTGCGGTCGCGATCGTCGGCTGTCGCCCATCGTCACGTGCCGTAGGTGCCGCGCGACAACTTATCTATCGTCGCTCATTACCGCACCGCCGAAGCGGTGCGGAGCGTGAGCATAAAAATATTTTAGGCGTACTCTCAAGAAGACATTACCGAGCTCAATAAATTTTAGTACGGTACTTTTACTATGCACTCGTAAGCATAAATAAAATTCTTTAGCAAAAATTTTTAAGACAAAAATAGCAAAAGATTTGCAAGCAACGGATAAAATTTCATTATGGCTAAGATTCCATTGTGATCGCAATCATATCCGTTCTATCTGCCCATAGCTTTTTAAATTTCGCTTTTTGCCTCACTTATTGTTTTGTTTAATTTCGCAGCAAATTCCTCCTTGCTTATTTCTTTAAACGCTTCGTTTGGTACGGCGATAAAAAGACTTCCTTCCAGCAAAATTACCAAAAAATCGCGCTCCATTACCACCTCACAAAATTCCGCATCGTAAATGAGCGTATCTCGCTCGCTTACGAATATAAATTGCCCCTTTAAATCGTCTGAAATTTCAATGCTAAAATCGCCGAAAGTGACATTTTTATTCTTATCATATATCGCGGAATTCAGTAGCCACGATCTAACGCAAATAGCGTAAATATAAAAAACTGCGCAAGCAGTAGGCAAGATAGCTCCTAAGCTCTTTATCCAGGACTTATCACCATAGTACTCGCGTACAAACTCTATCCAATCGTCCTCAAAAATAAAAAGACAAGCCGAAAACGCAAAAGCGAAAAGCAAATCTATCGCGCAGACGGCACGGATAAACTTGCTCCCTTTATAAATTCTACGCGAAATTATAGTTCTCATTTTAGCGAATTTTCGGTTATCTTGCAGCGAGTAAGAAATCAGCATATCTTTCCTTTAAAATTTCGCTTATTTTAGCTAAAATTAGCCAAAATAAAAAGATCTTGTAAAATTACATTGCACGATGCGTTTGCGCCTCTTCGACGATACGGCCAGTAGATAGAAGGAAACTACTAATTCAAGCGGTAAAAGGGCGAGCTAAATTTAATAAAATTCCTACCGAAGGAGGGATTATAAAAAACACGGCATTCATCACGGGCGCTACAAGCGCCGCCGTCATCCAATACACCGCCCGCCATTTTGCGACGGCCTGAGCGCGAAAAACCAGCTTCTGCGACAAAGCGGCCTGCGAGCGCTGCGGTCGCGATCATCGGCTACCCCTGTCGTCACGTGCCGTAGGTGCCGCTGTCAGACGCCGCGCGACAACCTGTCCGTCACCGCTCATCGCCGCGCGACAACCCATACGCCGCTAACCACCCGCACGACAACCCCTCGCCGCTCATCGCCCCGCCGCTTTGTCGCAGTACCGAATCTAAACCGAACCGATAAATTTTAAATTCTGCAAAAGCCTTATCTCGCATAAATTTTAATTCGGCAAATGCGCAAAATTTAGGTAAAATTCCACGCAAACGCTTTGACGGTCAAAATTTAAAGGGGCGAAGATGACGAATTTCGAGTACGCTAGTCGCATTAACGAGGCTGTGGGGCTAGATTTAAGCTTAGATTGCGAAGAGATCGATCTGCAGGATAAGCTTTACGGACTTTTTCAGTGCTTTATGCCCGAGGGTGCGGGCGTCGAGGCGGTGTTTGCGCCGCTGCAAAACGGCGCTGAGCTACAAGCGCGCATAATGCCGATCTACGCAGTCACGGCGCAGCAGACGCGAGAGGCGTTCGATCAGGGCGTGGCGCCCGGGTATTTTTGCCCGCCGCAGGATCTGAAATTTGATGACGAAGCGCTTAAGAGTTTAGCTTTAGCGCACGTTCGAAATTTAAAAATTTTCGCAGAATTTCTAGGCAAGAGCGAGCTTTTAAAGATGCTTGGCGAAATAAAATCCGCGCGCGTGCAGGAAAGCTTTAATCTCGCGCATCACGAAGATGGGCTTGCGTGCGCCGTCTATGAGGCGATCACGGAGTGGATGATAGATACGCCTAAGCTCTATGCAAAGCTATGGGTGCTCGGCGAGGCGTACTATTCGATCAACTGCGACTACCTGCTCTCGGCGTACTTGCAGTATCCAAACTACGCGCAAAAGCCGCAGGAGGACTTTTTGAAGCCCTACTTCGAGCTATATCTAGCGGGACGGCAGATCACGTTTGAGCGCGGCGAGGTCGTGGTTTTCACGCACTAAATTTACGCGGGCAAAGAAAGCGAATGGGCGCTCGCAAGCGACTAAAATTTGAGCTTTTTAAACAATAAAAAGTAAGCTACGCCCACAAATGGCTGAAATTTAAGCTCAGCAACTATGGGCACAAATGCTTATCGCATATCCAAAAATCTGCGTCCTAATCAAGCAATCTAGTAAGTTTCCTATGCGTTGCGTCAAATCACTTAAAATGTTTCTGCTTTGCGTAGTCGCCGCTTTCAGCACCTTACTAGAGCAAAATCTCAACACATCGTTGACGTTTGGATAATTGAATTTTTTCCATTACTCTGCTGCCATCACTTCGTTGGTGGCGCCCGAGAATTCACTCTCGCCAACGCTTGCTAGTTGAAATTCATCTAAATTTTAAAGCAGAATTTCGCCACAGAATTTTATGGAATTTCGCTGCCGCAAATCTCGCAAGCGATAAAATTCTATCGATTTACGCTCTTAAATTTGCTCAAATCGCCGCCTGTTTTATAAAATTCTTCAGCGTCGATCATAGTGCCGTCAGGCAGCTTACAAACGGTGTAATCCACGCCGTTGCCGTCTTTGCGGACGATCAGCTCGCCGCCGTTTTTGATACAAAAATCCCCCGCAGCGCTAGCCTCTGCGCTCACCGAAGCGAAAGCGCCCACTGCAAGCGCTACTGCAAAAAATCTCTTAAAACTCATTTAAATCCTTTCGTTTAATTTTGCCCGTTTTAGGGTTAAGCTTGCATTTTAGGCGCTAGATACGCGCTAAGCGACCTGCGCCTAAATAAATCATAAATCAACCGCCCAACCGCCGACCCTCCTCGAACACCGATAATAGCGTTTTAAATATTAAATCCTACCTAATAAATCCCAGCAGCACCAAGCCCGCTCGCCGCTGCAAAATCAAAGCCATCAGACTTCATCCAATGCAAAATTTAACATCATAAAATTTTGCCTTCAATAAAATTCTAGCGGCAAAATCCAAGCCGCATCAAAGCTATTTCTGCCGTAAAATACCGGTCATAAAAGCGAGAGTTATCGCAAATACCAGCTCAGCGACAAGGTAAGCGCGGGCCTAAACAATCTCGTCTATAAGCGCGAGCCGCGCACAAACCCTCTAAATTTAACCGCTGCTAGCCGTTTTTGCGCGCAAACTCGCTCATAAAAGCGACTAGTTTTTCCACGTCCTCGTAGTTTATCGCGTTGTAGATCGAGGCGCGGATGCCGCCTAAAACGCGGTGTCCTTTAAGCCCGATCATCCCCTCCGCCTCCGCCTGCGCGACGAAAACGGGCTCAAGCGCGGCGTCCGCGATATTAAAGCTCACGTTCATCAGGCTGCGGCTATCCTTTTGCGCGTGGCCGCGGTAGAAGCCGCCGCTAGCATCGATCACGCCGTAGAGTAGCGCCGCCTTACGCTTGTTGCGCTCATGCATCGCCGCAAGCCCACCGATTTCGTCCTTGATCCAGCCGAGCATTAAATTTAGCATGTAAATTCCGAAAGTATTCGGGGTGTTGCTCATCGAGTCCGCGTCCGCCTGCGTCTTGTAGCGCAGGATCATCGGCGTTTTGGGGTTTGCGCGGTCCAGCAGATCCTTGCGGATCGCCACCATCGTAACGCCAGCTGGCCCGCCATTTTTCTGAATGCCGCCGTAAAACATCCCCACGCTGCTAAGATCCACGGGGCGCGAAAACAGATCGCTCGAGCTATCGACTACGAGCGGACAGCCGCACTGCGGCAGCTGCGGATACTGCGTGCCGTAGATCGTGTTGTTCGAGCAGATGTAGCCGTAGTCCGCGCCGTCAGAGAATTTAACCTCGGGGATGCGGTCGAATTTGCTCTCCTCGCTGCTTGCGACCACGCGGTAGTTTATGCCGAGCACGCCCGCTTCCTTGATCGCTTTGCTTGTCCAATTGCCCGTGTTGGCGTATTCTGCGACACCGCCCGCGTATAGGTTCATCGGCACCTGCGCGAATTGTAGGCTCGCTCCGCCTTGTAAAAACAAAATCGTAAAATCATCCGAAAAGCCGTAGAGATCGCACACGCGGTCCATCGCGCTATGCAAAACTTCCTCAAAAATTTTGGTGCGGTGCGAGATCTCCATTATCGAAAATCCTAGCCCTGCGTAGTTTAGCAGCTCCTCTTGAGCCTGCTTTAGCACGCCCAGCGGGATGGTGCTAGGTCCTGCGCTAAAATTTAAAACTCTATCCATTTTGCCTCCTTTAGATGATTTTCGCGTTTTTGCTGAGCTGCTGCGAGCAAAGGACGAACTCGTCTCCCGCGGCAAGCTCACCCAAGCTCACCGTTTTGCCGCCCTTTTGGATTTGAACGAGGTCTTTAGTGATCTCAAAAAAATTCGCCTTTTGCGCCAAAAGCTCGTCCTTTGCACTTAGCGCGTGCTCTGCGGCGCTTAGCTTGGAGTCCACGAAGCTTTTAAATTTAAGCTCAAAATTTAAAAGCCTGGCAAGCGAGCCTGAAATTTTTGGCTCGATAGATTTTGATCTAAGCTCTAAAGCTGCGAGGCTCAGCACGTTTTGTGCGGATGAAATTTTATCTTTTATCAGCCTATCAAAGGCGTCGCTTACGCCGTCTAGGCTCTGAAAGATCGCGCAAATATCGGGCAGCAGATCGATCATCGCGGCGGTGGGCGTGAGGCTTCGGTGATCGGCTACGAAATCGCTGATGCTAAAATCGATCTCGTGCCCGACCGCCGAGATGACGGGCGTTTTAGCCGCGTAGATCGCGCGCGCCAAGGCCTCGTCGTTGAAGCACCACAGATCCTCGCGCGAGCCGCCGCCGCGAGCGATGACGATCGCATCGTAGCCCTTCGCGTCAGCTGCACGCAGCGCGCTTATGATCGAAGCAGGAGCGCCTTCGCCTTGCACTAGCGCGTTATACAGATCGATCTTGCAAAGCGCGAAGCGGTCCTGCGCCGTGCGAAGCATATCCGCCTGCGCCGCGGAACCCACGCTCGTGATGATCGCGATGCTTTGGGCAAATTTCGGAAGCTGTTTTTTGTGCGCGGCATCGAAAAGTCCCTCTTTGCTAAGCCTTTCTTTTAGCGCGGCAAACGCCGCTTCCAGCTCGCCCTCGCCGCTTTTACGGATGTTTGAGGCCTGGATCTGATACGCGCCCGTGGGGGCGTATAGCGAGACCTTGCCGCTTACGATGAGCTTATCGCCGACGGCTGGGATGAAATTTATCCGCGCGGCGCTAAATTTAAACATCGCGCAATCGATCGCTGCGCTTGCGTCTTTGATCGTAAAATACCAGTGCCCGCTCGTGCTTTGAATTCTAAACTTAGATATCTCGCCCTCGACCTCGACGAAGCTAAAACTCGTCTCTAAAAGCGTCTTGGCTTGGGCGTTGAGCTCGCTTACGCTAAGCATCGTCGCTCTTTTGCGCGATTTTCTCCGCGATGAAAAGCGTGCTGACGTCGAAGCTGAAGCCCTTTTGTACGCGCAGCTCAAAGCCCGCGTTTTTGAGCTTTTCGCTAAAGCTCGCGGCGTCTAGGAAGCTGCCGATGGAGCTTGGCAGATACTCGTAGGCTTCTTTGTTTTTCGAGATGAAGGCGCCGATTTTGGGTAAAATTTTGCTCACGTAAAAATCTCTGATTTTAAACGCGAGCCCGCCGCTTGCGGCTTTGGTAAATTCCAAAACTACGAGCGAGCCGCCGGGTTTGATGACGCGGTTAAACTCCGCAAGCGCCGCGTCCAGCTCCACGACGTTTCTTATGCCGTAGCTGATGCTTAAAATATCCACGCTTGCATCATCTAGCGTCGTGGCGCCCGCGGTTGCTTTGATAAACTCGCAGCTAGGGAATTTTTGCCTCGCTACTTCGAGCATTCCCTCGCTAGGATCGATCCCCACGATCCGCTCGATCTGCACGCCGTGCTGCGTCGCGCCGTCGCGCCATGAGCTTATCATATCGCCCGTACCGCACGCGACGTCGGCGATACTCACGAGCTTTCCTTTAAGCTTTTCAAGTGTCAGTTCGACCGCTTTTTTGCGCCACGAAACGTCCACGCCGAAGCTGATGGCGCGGTTTGCCAGATCGTAGGTAGGCGCGATCTCATCGAACATCTTTATGATTTTTTCCTGTTTTTGCACGGGCTTTCCTTATTCGTATGCTTTGATTTTGCGCAGCGATCTTTTCAGAGCGCGCAAAAGAGGCTCTTTTTCATTTAAAATTTTTTCCTCCAGCTCGGCGCGGCGGTCGTTTAAGCGGGCGTCCAGAGCCAGTAGATACGCAAACGCGACGCCGCTTTTATCGCTTGCTTTTTGATAGATCGCGATGAAATTTTGCCACACGCTGATATCTTGCAGCGCGCCGAAATCCTCGCAGGCAGCCTTGGTGCGCTTAAACAGATCTCTGACGCAGCCCTCATCAAAGCTTCTTGCAAAAATTTCAAGCGCGTATCGTAGCCTCTTTAGCCCTATGCGTACGTCGTGAAATGCTTGCAGCAGCGAGCCTTGCTTTAAATTTTTTAGCTCCGCGCGCAAGCTTTTAATCAGCTTGCAAAGGCGGGCGGAGACGAACTTTTTTGAAATTTTTTCATATTCGCTGCGTGCGTAGATGCCGTCCGCACCGCTTAAAAAGCCGTTAATAGCGCCGTTTAAATCTGTAAATTCCGCGCTAGAGAGAAATTCTAAAATTTTATCCTCCGAGCGCTTTGCGATAAGATTTAGCTGCTGTAAAAAGCTCACAGGCGCGTCGTCGGCCCTTAAAAACTCTGCAAAAACGTGAAGGTCTCGCAGCTGATTGGTGCGGCTCATAAA